>NZ_PTQX01000020.1:0-103877 GCF_002943475.1 Limnohabitans sp. TS-CS-82
TCGACGACAACCTTCAAAACAACCGATAAGTGTGGACGTTCAATTTAGATTGCAGTTTTCCAGAAAGGAGGTGATCCAGCCGCACCTTCCGATACGGCTACCTTGTTACGACTTCACCCCAGTCACGAACCCTGCCGTGGTAATCGCCCTCCTTACGGTTAGGCTAACTACTTCTGGCAGAACCCGCTCCCATGGTGTGACGGGCGGTGTGTACAAGACCCGGGAACGTATTCACCGTGACATTCTGATCCACGATTACTAGCGATTCCGACTTCACGCAGTCGAGTTGCAGACTGCGATCCGGACTACGACTGGTTTTACGGGATTAGCTCCCCCTCGCGGGTTGGCAACCCTTTGTACCAGCCATTGTATGACGTGTGTAGCCCCACCTATAAGGGCCATGAGGACTTGACGTCATCCCCACCTTCCTCCGGTTTGTCACCGGCAGTCTCATTAGAGTGCCCAACTAAATGTAGCAACTAATGACAAGGGTTGCGCTCGTTGCGGGACTTAACCCAACATCTCACGACACGAGCTGACGACAGCCATGCAGCACCTGTGTTATGGCTCTCTTTCGAGCACTCCCAAATCTCTTCGGGATTCCATACATGTCAAAGGTGGGTAAGGTTTTTCGCGTTGCATCGAATTAAACCACATCATCCACCGCTTGTGCGGGTCCCCGTCAATTCCTTTGAGTTTCAACCTTGCGGCCGTACTCCCCAGGCGGTCAACTTCACGCGTTAGCTTCGTTACTGAGTCAGTGAAGACCCAACAACCAGTTGACATCGTTTAGGGCGTGGACTACCAGGGTATCTAATCCTGTTTGCTCCCCACGCTTTCGTGCATGAGCGTCAGTGCAGGCCCAGGGGATTGCCTTCGCCATCGGTGTTCCTCCGCATATCTACGCATTTCACTGCTACACGCGGAATTCCATCCCCCTCTGCCGCACTCCAGCTATACAGTCACAAATGCAGTTCCCAGGTTGAGCCCGGGGATTTCACATCTGTCTTATATAACCGCCTGCGCACGCTTTACGCCCAGTAATTCCGATTAACGCTTGCACCCTACGTATTACCGCGGCTGCTGGCACGTAGTTAGCCGGTGCTTATTCTTACAGTACCGTCATGAGCCCCTAGTATTAATAGAGACCTTTTCGTTCTGTACAAAAGCAGTTTACAACCCGAAGGCCTTCGTCCTGCACGCGGAATGGCTGGATCAGACTTTCGTCCATTGTCCAAAATTCCCCACTGCTGCCTCCCGTAGGAGTCTGGACCGTGTCTCAGTTCCAGTGTGGCTGGTCGTCCTCTCAGACCAGCTACAGATCGTTGGCTTGGTGAGCCTTTACCTCACCAACTACCTAATCTGATATCGGCCGCTCCAATCGCGCGAGGTCTTGCGATCCCCCGCTTTCATCCATAGATCGTATGCGGTATTAGCGTAATTTTCACTACGTTATCCCCCACGACTGGGCACGTTCCGATATATTACTCACCCGTTCGCCACTCGCCACCAGACCGAAGTCCGTGCTGCCGTTCGACTTGCATGTGTAAAGCATTCCGCCAGCGTTCAATCTGAGCCAGGATCAAACTCTATAGTTCGATCTTGATTTTTTCGCTCTTTCGAGCAACTCATAAATTGGAATCGACGTGATTTTCTTTGACGAAATTCACATCTTTTTTACTTCATGAGCGTTTGTTAGCTAATTAAAGCTAAGTTCCCAAAGAACTTGGCAATCACCATCAAACGCCCACGCTTATCGGCTGTATTTTTTTAATGAACTACTTAATCTCTTAAGTCAACTCGCTGCGATCAGCGAAGCCCTCTATTATGCAACATCTTTTTGGCATTTCAAGAAAAACTTGAAATTATTTTTTGCACACCGCCTAGTTAGATGCATCGGGTTAACCCTCTTGCGTTGCTATCAAGGCAGCCCGCTAGTATAGCACTGCTTTTTGATGTCAGCAAATTAATTCTCAACTTTTCATCAAGTAGTCCGCATCTACGTCAGACCGCCAAGTCATCTTCTCTATCTATAGACAGGCTCTTGGCACACGCCCTCGATAATGACGCATGTCTTTAATCACCTTACAACAAGCCCAACTCGCGTTTGGGCACGTGGCACTGCTTGATCGTGCTGAATTTTCACTAGAAACCGCCGAACGTGTGGGTCTCATTGGCCGCAATGGCGCAGGCAAGTCATCTCTACTTCGCATCTTAGGCGGTCTAGAGAAACCCGACGATGGCGACCTGCGTGTCCAGCAAGGCCTGCGCGTCACCTACGTCGCGCAAGAGCCGCAGTTAAACGGCGAGTCCACCATCTTCGAATCGGTCAGTGAAGGTCTTTCTCGCGTGCGCCACTTGATCGAGCAATACTGCCTCGGCGAGGGGGACCTCACAGCCATGCAAAACGAGATTGAAATGCTCGACGGCTGGAACTGGGAGCAACGCGTGCAAGAAACCTTGCACCGTTTGCACCTTGACCCTGAAGCGCGCATCAGCGCTCTCTCAGGCGGCACGCTCAAACGCGTGGCTCTGGCACAAGCCCTGGTCACATCCCCTGATGTGCTTTTGCTTGACGAGCCCACCAACCACTTGGACCTCGACAGCATTGAATGGCTAGAGCAGTTATTGATTGACTTCAAGGGCAGCATCATCACCATCACCCATGACCGCTCTTTCTTAGACAAGGTCGCCACGCGCATCGTGGAGTTGGACCGCGGACATTTGTTGACCTACCCCGGCAACTTTTCGCAGTACCAATTGCAAAAGGAAGAACAAGCCGCACAAGAAGCGGTCATCAATGCCAAAGCCGACAAACTGTTGGCTGGTGAAGAGGTTTGGATTCGCAAAGGCGTAGAGGCTAGGCGCACACGCAGCCAAAGTCGCATTGGTCGACTCGAAGCCTTGCGCGCCCAACGTGAAGCAAGACGCGACGCCGTAGGCCGAGTGAAGCTCGACGTGGCCAGCGGCTCCCCCACAGGCAAGATCGTGGCCGAGCTCACCGAGGTGGACAAAGCCTTCGGCGGCAAAGTCATTACCAAGAACTTCTCAGCCACCTTCTTGCGCGGCGACAAGGTTGGATTGATCGGCCCCAATGGCGCCGGCAAATCCACCTTGCTGAAAATGATCTTGGGCGAGCTCGAAGCCGACAGCGGCAAGATTCGCCAAGGGGCCAACCTTCAAGTGGCTTACTTTGACCAAATGCGCAATGGCTTGGACATGGACGCCTCGCTGGAGGACTTCATCAGCCCCGGCAGCGAATGGATTGAAATCGGCACGCAACGCAAGCACGTCAAAAGCTACCTCGACGACTTCTTGTTCTCTCCCGCGCGCGCAACCTCGCCCGTACGCTCGTTGTCGGGCGGCGAACGCAACCGCTTGTTGCTGGCTCGCTTGTTTGCGCGCCCAGCCAATGTGCTGGTGCTGGACGAACCTACGAACGACTTAGACATCGACACGCTGGAATTGCTCGAAGAGCTGCTGCAGAACTACAACGGCACCGTGTTCATCGTCAGCCATGACCGCACCTTCCTGGACAACGTGGCCACCAGCACACTGGTGTTTGAAGCCACCGACGACAACCCCGGGTTCTGGCGCGAATACGAAGGCGGCGTGCAGGACTGGATCACCCAGTCCGAGCGCGCGCGCAGCATGGCCGCCTCTGGCAAATCCAACAGCGCCAGCCCGACCAAAGCCGCAGAGCCCGCTAAAGTCGCACCAGCGCCCATCGCCAACACCGCCAGTGCGAAGCCGAAAAAGCTCAGTTACAAAGAACAGCGCGAACTCGAGTCCTTGCCAGAGCTGATCGCATCCCTTGAAACCGAGCAAAAGCAAACCCAAGCAGCGCTCTCGGACAACAGCCTGTACGCCAGCGATCCCGCCAAGATCGCCCAACTGCATGCGCGTGACACCGAAATCGAGACCGCCCTCATGGCCGCCCTCGAACGCTGGGAAACCCTGTCGGCCACGAGCTAAACACAGCAGCAGTCTCTGCTTGTTGCGAGCGCACACCATCCCCGCCCAGACCGCGGCCTGCATCCAAGGTGACAGCTGGTCTCGGCGGGGACTGTTTTTTCAAACGTGTGTCGACAAAATCGTGGCAAACAACTACCGACACATTGCCATGGGACAGCTCTATCTGGTGCGACACGGCCAAGCCTCTTTAGGCGCCGCAGACTACGACCAACTCAGCCCTTTAGGCGCCCAGCAAAGCCTGCGCTTGGGTGAGCATTGGCGCGCGCAAGGTTTGCAATTTGACGCCGTCATGTGCGGCACCTTGAAACGCCACGCCCAAACCTTGGCAGGCATCCAACAAGGCCTAGGCACCGACCACACGCCGTTGCTCTGGCCCGGGCTGAACGAATACGACAGCGAGGCTGTCATTCGCACGGTCCACAGCGGCGAGTTGATCAAACCCACCACACAAGAAGGCTATCGCGATCACTTTCGCCTGCTGCGCGATGGCTTGACGCAATGGATGGCTGGGGTGGTCAGCCCGCAAGGCATGCCGACTTACGTAGAGTTCGTGAAAGGTGTGACATCCGCGCTTGATCACATTCGAGAAAACGTGCAAGGCAATGTGTTGCTGGTTTCCAGCGGCGGCCCCATCGCCACAGCGGTCGGTCATGTGTTGCGACTGAGCCCTGAAACCAGCATTGAGCTCAACCTGCGCATTCGCAACAGCGCGGTGAGCGAGTTCAGCTTCAACCCCAAACGCCACAACTTGGTGGCGTTCAACAGCATCACGCACTTGGAAACCCCCAGTCACAAAGACTGGATCACCTTCGCCTAAATCAGGCCGCGCACAAGCCGGTGCGTTAAACGCGGACCGTGCTCAGAGGCAGGGCCACCAACTCTTTGAGCAGCAAGGCCAGCTGCTCGCCCGCGCTGTGCACCAGCGCTTCGCCCTTGGCGGCTGTGGCGGCCACCGCATTGCCTGCGGCACCGTGCGGGTTGTAGTCTTGCATGTGCCAGCCCAGCTTGGCGCTTTTGCCGTTGCCCAAAATCGCGTAGTGTTTGGCGCGATCTTGCGAGGTGGATGCAAAGTTTTGTGCCGCCGCCATGTTCACGCGTTCGGGCGAAAGCGCCAGCATCATGGAGGTTTCGATGTCGCCGGCATGGATGCCAAAACGGTGCTCGTCGGCAGAAAACTGCCCCATCACCGAAGCGTCCAGCGGCAAGTTGTACCAACTGCTGCTGTAAACAATCAGGCCATGCTGGGCACGCAACTCACGCGCCACCACATCCATCAAGCCCACATTGCCACCGTGCGCGTTGAACATCAGCAGCTTCTTGACGCCTGCACGCGCCACCGACGCCCCGATGTCGCACCACACTTGAATCAAAGTTTGCGGCGACAGATGCAATGTGCCGGCAAACGCGGTGTGCTCGGTGCTCAGGCCCAGCGTTTGCGTGGGCAAAACCAACACGGGATCGGCGGCACTCAGGTGCGTCAAAGCCGACTTCACCACCCCATCGACCAACACCGAATCCACCGACAAAGGCAAATGCGGACCATGCTGCTCGGTCGCGCCCAAAGGCAGCACGGCCACCGTGCGGGCGGGGTCAAGCGCACCGAAGTCGCGGGTGTTGAGCTCGGCCCAAAAGTGCGATGCCAAGGCGGTGGGTGTGGGTGTGCTGGTATGCGCCGTCATAAACGCCATCTTACTTTCACGCCATTGCGCTGCCCCAAGGCGCTAGAAGCCGTGGCTCGGTAACATCTGGCGCATGCTTCATTTTGTTTCGCGCCCGCTAGGCGCTGCCCGTTCGCCCTTGACCCTCTCTCGCTTGAAAGCCATCTTGGCCCATGCGTTGGCCGTCTTGCTATGTAGCGTGTGGGCATTCGCCGCACCGAGTTACGCACAAGCCCTCGCCAGTGCTGTCGTCACCACGCCTCAACTGCGCGCCGAGCTGATGGCGCATGCGCCACAAGGTGTGCAAACGGGGCAGCCACTTTGGGTGGGCTTGCAACTCACGCACCAGCCCGAATGGCACACCTACTGGCGCAACCCTGGCGATTCGGGCTTACCCACACAAATCGAACTTAACTTACCTGCAGGCATCCGCGCAGGCGAGATCCAGTGGCCGCTGCCGCACCAACTCAAAGCGGGCAACTTGACCAACTACGGGTTCGAAAAAACCGTTCTCCTCGCGGTGCCGCTCACGGTGTCGGCAAAGTTCAAACCCAACGCCACGCAAACGCTAGACATTCAGGCGCATGCCAGTTGGCTGGTGTGCCGCCTCGAATGTATTCCGCAAGAGGGCGACTTTGTCTTGCGCATCCCCGCCAACAGCAGCTATGCCGCCCACGCCTCGGCCTTTGACGCGTTGATGGCCGAGCAGCCCCAATCGTTGCCCAGCGTCACCGCCACCAGTCACTTCGATCCGCAGCATTTGGTACTGCAAGTCAAAGGCTTGCCCGCGTCACTGCAAGGCCAAACGCTGAAGGTATTTCCAGACACCGCCGAGCTGGTGGCCTCTGCCGCGGAACGACACCCAAGCGCCCAACAGTCTTGGCAAGGCGCGGTCTGGACGGTGAAATTACCCCTCAGCAATCTGCGCCTCACCGACCCCAAGCAGTTTGGCTTTTTAGTCACAGCGGGCGACGGTTCAGCGCGCCAAGGGTTTGCCGTCTCTGCCCCCGTCACACAGCCATGGCCTGCCGTGTCGGCGCTGCCCAACGCAGACACGCCTGTTGCCAGCGCCGTCACGGGCAATGAACGTCGTGATGCACGTGTGTTGCGCGCGGAAGGCGCTGTGGGCGCCGATGGGGTTTTAGGCTTCGAAGGAGTTTTAGGCTTCGCTTTGGCGCTGGTCGGCGCTTTCTTAGGCGGGCTCATCCTCAACCTCATGCCTTGCGTCTTACCGGTGTTGGCCATCAAGCTGCTGGGGTTTGCGCAGCACAGCCGCGCACACCGGGCACACCGCATCGCGGGCATGGCCTACACCGCTGGTGTGGTGCTGAGTTTCTTGGCGCTGGGCGCTGGCGTGTTGGCCTTGCGTGCGGCAGGCGAGCAACTGGGCTGGGGGTTTCAACTGCAATCGCCCGTGGTGGTGAGTGTGCTGGCCGCGCTCTTCACGCTCATCGCGCTCAATTTGTTCGGCCTCTTTGAGTTCGGGCAAATCTTGCCCTCACGCGTGGCCAGTTTTCAACACCAACACCCCGTCATAGACGCCACCCTCTCCGGCGTGCTGGCCGTGGCCGTGGCTTCACCGTGTACGGCACCGTTCATGGGCGCGTCGCTGGGACTCGCGATGACCTTGCCCATCTGGCAAGCCCTGGCCATTTTTGTGGCGATGGGCTTGGGACTTGCAGCGCCGTATTTGCTGGCCAGCTTGATGCCAGCGGTGGCGCGCCTGCTGCCCCACCCCGGCGCTTGGATGGTCACACTGCGCCAACTTTTGGCATTCCCCATGCTCGCGACCGTGGTCTGGCTGCTGTGGGTGCTGGGCCAACAAACCAGCTTAGATGCCGCGATGTTTGCTCTGGTCAGCTTGCTGCTGATGGCCGGCCTCATTTGGAGCCTGCGCCTCCCAACACGCGCCAGCCGCGTGCTCGCTGGCCTGTTTGCAACCGCGCTGGTCTTCAGTGCTTGGACCTTGCACGACGCCTTCGATGCCCCCGCACCGCTGGCCGCCACGACCCAGGCACCCTTGGCTCTGGACAATGACGGGCAAAACAGCCCCTCTTACAACAGCTCACCATCCGCCAACGTTTCACCCACGTGGCACGCTTGGTCTGAAGCCCGCGTGGCGCAAAGCTTGGCACAAGGCCGCCCCGTGTTTGTGGACTTCACCGCCGCTTGGTGTGTGACCTGCCAGATCAACAAAAAATCAACGCTCAGCAACGCTGAGGTGCTGGCCGACTTTGCCGCGCACCAAGTCACCCTCATGCGCGCCGACTGGACGCGCCGCGACCCCACCATCACAGCCGCCTTGACCGCCTTGGGTCGCAGCGGCGTGCCGGTGTACGTGGTGTATGCGCCGGGTCGTCCGCCCCAGGTGCTGTCCGAGTTGCTCAGCGTGCGCCAAGTGCGTGACGTGCTGTCGGCACTGCCAACGCCCGAACCACAGACGCCGCCAACAGATTTCGCGCAGCAACCCAACACCTTGCTTCAGTCCAAGTCCACCCGCCCCTGAGCCATGACACACAGCGCCATCGCACAAAGCCTCGGCCACTGCACAACCATCGCGGTGGTGGGCCTGTCGCCCAAACCGCACCGCGACAGCTTTCGCGTGGCCAAGTACATGCAAAACCACGGATACCGCATCGTGCCCATCAACCCCAATGCCACCGAAGTATTGGGTGAAAAAGCCTACGCCTCGCTCACCGAAGCGGCCCAGCACACGCCAATCGACATGGTGAACTGCTTTCGCAATTCCGAAGACATCCCGCCCATCGCCGCAGAAGCCATCGCCATTGGCGCCAAATCGCTGTGGCTGCAAATCGGCGTCGTGCATGACGTGGCTGCGCAACAAGCGCAAGCTGCGGGTCTCACCGTCGTGCAAGACAAATGTTTGATGGTCGAGCACGCGCAGCTGTCGTCAAGCCCCTGACGCCAGCCGCGTATGGCGCGGCCGGCTTGCCTTCCTGATGTGGATGCCGCGCAAGACCCGCCTCCGGTCGCTCAAAGCCAACGACCACGTCGGCGACAATGTCACCATGTTTGCACCACTCCAAAACGACACCTTTTTGCGCGCTTGCATGCGCCAAGCCACTGACCACACCCCCGTTTGGCTCATGCGCCAAGCCGGTCGCTATTTACCCGAGTACTGCGCCACGCGCGCCAAGGCCGGCAGCTTCATGGGTTTGGCCACCAACACCGACTTCGCCACCGAAGTCACCCTGCAGCCGCTGGAGCGTTACCCGCTCGACGCCGCCATTTTGTTCAGCGACATCCTGACCGTGCCCGACGCCATGGGCTTGGGCCTGTCGTTCGCCCAAGGCGAAGGCCCACGTTTCGCCAAGAACGTGCGCAACGAAGCTGCTGTGAATGAGCTGGCTGTGCCCGACATGGCCAAGCTGCGCTATGTGTTTGACGCGGTCACCTCCATTCGCAAAGCCTTGAACGGCCGCGTGCCTTTGATTGGTTTCTCGGGCAGCCCTTGGACTTTGGCCTGCTACATGGTCGAAGGCGCAGGCTCAGACGACTACCGCCAAGTCAAAAGCCTGATGTACAGCCGCCCCGACTTGATGCACCGCATTTTGGAAATCAACGCCGACGCGGTGGCTCTGTACCTGAACACCCAAATCGAAGCCGGCGCACAAGCCGTGATGATTTTTGACAGCTGGGGCGGCGTGCTGGCCGACGGCATGTTCCAACAGTTCAGCATGGCCTACACCAAGCGCGTGTTGTCGCAGCTCAAGCGCTCGCACGATGGTGCCGTCATTCCCCGCTTGGTGTTCACCAAAGGCGGCGGTTTGTGGTTACCCGAAATGGCCGACCTCGACTGCGATGTGCTGGGCGTGGACTGGACGGTTAACCTCGCCAAAGCCCGCGCGCAAGTGGGTGGCGCTGTGGGCGGCCCCGGCAAAGCCTTGCAAGGCAACCTCGACCCCAACGCCTTGTTTGCCCCTGCCGACGCAATCGCCACCGAAGCCCGCCGCGTGCTGGACGCATTTGGCAAACCGCACACCGACAAGACCACCACCGGCCCCAGCCAAATCTTCAACCTGGGCCACGGCATCAGCCAATTCACCCCGCCGGAGAGCGTGGGCGTGTTGGTCGAGGCCGTGCACAGCCACTCCCGCGCCTTGCGCCAAGGGTGAGTTAGGGTTGCGATTTTTGACGTCTAGTCCACAAAAGTTTTACTCACACTTGTGACTTATGCACAAAAAAGTTGACCCAGTGCACCAACATGAAGTTTTCTGAAACGATCTCAAAAAACTTCTTCAAAAATCGTAAGTCATTGATTTATAAAGATTTCTAAAGTTGCTTTTTTTTCGTGCAGTTTGTAGAAAGCCTTCATTCACGGGGGCTCGCAGCGGCTCAAGGTGAGATATCAACAAAGTTATCCACAGAAAAACTGAGTTTCCCATGATCTCGTTTTAAATCAATGACTTAAAGCGTTTTCTGCCAAAACACCTGAGCAAACCCACCCAACTGACCGCTTGACATGTCGCATCTAATTTCTGTCATGGTTCACACCCCCGCGCACAGCGGACTCAGTGGTGCACTCACGTACGAAAGCGACAGCGCCCTTGCACCCGGCACCTTGGTGCGTGTGCCGCTGGGCAGCCGCGAGTTGCTTGGTGTGGTGTGGGGTGACGCGGAAACACGCACCTCTGCCACGGGGGGTAGCGCATCAACACGCGCCACAAATGCCCACCACGCGACAGCGGCACAGCCCTCGTTGCTGGCCCTCGATGACCCCTCGCACGACAACGTAGCGCCAGCACCCTTGCAGCTGCGCGCCATCGCCAGTGTGCTGGACGGCGTCGCCCCCTTGAGCGCGCATTGGCGCCAGCTGGTTCAGTTTGCGGCCCGCTATTACCAACGCAGCGCGGGTGAGGTGGCCTTGGCGTCCCTGCCCAGCCAACTGCGTGACTTGAGCGCCGAACAATGGGCCCGACGCCTCAAGCGCAAACCCAAGGCAGCAGTTGCCAACGATGCGCCTGTGCAGGCCATCCCCACGCCGACCGACGAACAGGCCCAGGTGCTGGCCGAGATCGCGGCCCAGTCCGGCCCCTTCTTGTTGTTTGGCAACACGGGCAGCGGCAAAACCGAGGTGTATTTGCGAGCCGCCCAAGCCTTGTTGGAACGCGACCCGCAAGCTCAAATTTTGGTGATGGTTCCCGAGATCAACCTCACGCCCCAGCTGGAAGAACGCTTTCGCGCACGCTTTGCCCCGCAATGGGGTGCGGGCTGCTTGGTCGCCATGCACAGCAGCCTCACACCCGCGCAACGCCTCAACAACTGGCTGGCGGCGCACAGCGGCCAAGCGCGCATCGTGTTGGGCACGCGCATGGCGGTGTTTGCGTCGATGCCACATTTGCAACTCATCGTGGTCGATGAAGAGCACGACCCCAGCTACAAACAACAGGAAGGCGCGCGCTACTCCGCACGAGATTTGGCGGTGTACCGCGGCCAGTTGGAAAACGCCAAAGTCATCTTAGGCTCGGCCACCCCGTCGCTAGAAAGCTGGCACCACAGCCGCCCCGCCACAGAGGCAGAACCGGCGGGGCGCTACATGCGCTTGGCCATGCCCTCGCGCGTCGGCCAAGGTGCGCTGCCGCTGATACGGCGTGTGGACATGAACCGCCAGCCCTACAAAACCGTGTTCTCCAGCCATCTGCTGGAAGCCATGCGCGAACGTGTGACGCGCGGCGAACAGATTTTGGTGCTGCTCAACCGCCGCGGCTACGCGCCCGTACTGCACTGCAACGACTGCGGCTGGAAAAGTGAATGTCCACATTGCAGCGCCTACCGTGTGTTTCACAAACTCGACCGCACCTTGCGCTGCCACCATTGCGGCTTCACCCAAGCCGTGCCGCGCGCCTGCCCAGGCTGCGGCAATTTGGACATCAGCCCGTTGGGACGCGGTACCGAACAACTGGAAGAACACTTGGCCGAGTTGCTGGCCGATGTGCGCAGGCCTGACGGCGAGCCCATCCGCATCGCGCGCATCGACGCCGACAGCACCCGCCTCAAAGGCGAGCTAGAGCGCCAGCTGGCCGAAGTGCACGCAGGCGCGGTCGATGTGTTGGTGGGCACGCAAATGATCGCCAAAGGCCACGACTTCCGACGCGTGACCTTGGTCGCGGCACTCAACACCGACGGCGCCTTGTTTTCCAGCGATTTCCGAGCGCCTGAGCGTTTGTTCAGCTTGCTCATGCAAGCCGCCGGACGCGCAGGACGTGATGCCACGATGAACTTGGTCAGCCCCTGCGAAATGTGGGTGCAAAGTCACCACCCGCAGCACCCGCTGTTTGAAGCGCTCAAGCAACACGACTACCCCGCCTTCGCCGACCAACAACTCAGCGAACGCGCACAAGCCACCTTGCCCCCCTTCAGCTTTCAAGCCTTGGTGCGCGCCGAAGCACGCAGCCAAGAAGCGGCACAAGATTTCTTGAATGCTGCGCGCGACGCCGGAGCGGCCTTCGCCGATGAACTGCTGGTCGATTTGTACCCCGCCGTGCCCATGACCATCCAACGCGTGGCCAACATCGAGCGTGCACAAATGTTGATCGAATGCACCTCGCGCCAAGCGCTGCAACGTTTCTTAGCGCATTGGCAAGCCGACTTGCACGGCCTGCGCAGCGCGCATCGACAGGTCATTCGCTGGGCCGTGGACGTCGATCCGCTGGCGATTTAGCGCCAGCATGCCCTTCATGAGGCCGACGTTTCGAAAAGCCGCCCCTTAAGGATGCAACACAGCCACAGCGCCTGAGAAGGTGAAAAATGCAGCGGCAGTCGTCACCAAAATAATGCGGGCGATGCGCCCTGTATCGGCCTCAAAACGCTCCGACAGCAAAGCCACATTGCTCGCGCTCGGCAACGCAGCGACCAACACCACCACCATGAGCGTGAAACGATCAATCGCGTAGCCCAACTGGTTCACGGTGATCAGCACCAGCAAAACCAACACGGGGTGCAGCAGCAACTTGATGAAGGCCACAGGCAGGTAGTCGCGCCACAAAATAGGCGCATGCCCGCTTTGCTTGACCTGAATTTGGGAACGCGCCAGCACAGCACCAATGGTGAACAGCGCCACGGGCGAGGCAGCATCGGCCAACAGGCCCACGGTCTTGGCAAACGGCCCTATCAATTGGTAACCCAAGGCTGACGCCAGCGCGCCCAAGCTGATGGCCCACGGCATGGGGTTGGTCAGCACGCCTTTGAGAGCGCTTTTGGCCGCCCGCGCAGCCCCATGTTCATCCGCACCATCTAAACGCGACAGCGCAATGCACAAGGAAGTGGTGATCACCATATCCACCACGATGGTGACGATGGCGGGCCCTGCAGCGCCCGCCCCCAGCAAGGCGACCAACAAAGGCACGCCCATGAACCCCGTATTCGGGAAAGCACCCACCAAAGCGCCAAACGCGGCATCGTTCCAGCCAATGCGACGGTTCAAACTCACCGCGACCAAGAACGCCACCATCACCAAAGCGCACAGCAAATACGCCACAAACAAGGTGGGGTCGAGCAACTGCACGATGGGCGTGCTCTCACCGAATCGGTACAGCATGCAAGGCAACGCAAAGAACAGCACAAAACCATTCAAGCCAGGAATGGCCTCCAACGGCAACATGCGCCGGTGCGCGGCGACAAAGCCCGCCAACACCAGCGCAAAGAAAGGAAAAGTAACCAGAAGAATGTTCAGCACGTCTCTATTTTGCACGCACATGGGACCGGTATCATTCCAAGCTTTGCCCACTCTGTCTCACGCATGTCTGCTGGTTTAAATTTCGCACAACAAGAAGCCGTCAATTTCTTGCACGGTCCTTGTCTGGTGCTAGCGGGCGCGGGCTCGGGCAAAACGCGGGTGATCACGCACAAGATCGGTCGCCTCATTCAAGCCGGCTGCGAACCAGACCGCATTGCGGCCATCACCTTTACCAACAAAGCCGCCACCGAAATGCGTGAACGCGCCAAAGGTTTGATCGGCCGTGCCGCCAAAGACGTGCTGATTTGCACCTTCCACGCGCTGGGCGTGCGCATGCTGCGCCAAGACGGCGGCGTGATGGGCCTGAAGCCGCAGTTCAGCATCATGGACAGCTCGGACGTGACCGGCATCTTGAAAGACGCGGGCGGCACCTCTGACGCGGCCACCGCGCGCACCTGGCAGTGGACCATCAGCCTGTGGAAAAACATGGGCCTGAATTCAGCCCAAGCGATGGCCATCGCCAAAGACGACAACGAGCGCATCATTGCCAAGATCATGGAGCGCTACGAAGAGCGCTTGAGCGCCTACCAAAGTGTGGACTTTGACGACCTGATCGGCATGCCGCTGAAACTGCTGCAAGAGCACGAAGAAGTGCGCCTCAAATGGCAAGCCCAGCTCGGTCATGTGCTGGTGGACGAGTACCAAGACACCAACGCCACGCAATACGAGGTGCTCAAGTGCTTGGTCGGCGACAAAGCGCGCTTCACCGCGGTGGGCGATGACGACCAGTCCATTTACGGCTGGCGGGGCGCCACGCTGGACAACTTGCGCAAACTGCCACAAGACTTCCCGAACCTCAAGGTCATCAAGCTGGAGCAAAACTACCGCTCCACCAGCGCGATTTTGCGGGCTGCGAATAACGTGATTCAACCCAACCCCAAGCTGTTTCCGAAAACCTTGTTTTCAGAACTGGGCGAAGGCGAGCCCGTGCGCGTGGTCGATGCCGACACCGAAGAACACGAGGCCGAACGCATGGTGGCCCGCATTCAGTCACTGCGCTCAGGCACCGACACCTCGGCCGGTGGCCAGTACAAAGAACTCAAAGATTTTGCGGTGCTCTACCGCGCCAACCACCAAGCCCGCGTGCTTGAAAAGGCCCTGCGCAAGGCGCAAATCCCCTACAAAGTGTCGGGTGGGCAAAGCTTTTTTGACCGCGCCGAAATTCGCGACCTGTGCGCATGGCTGCGCTTGTGGGTCAACAACAACGACGACCCTGCCTTTTTGCGCGCCATCACCACGCCCAAACGCGGCATTGGGCACCAAACCTTGGCCAGCCTGGGCGAGTTTTCGAGCAAATACAAACTCAGCATGTTTGAAGCGCTGTTCAGCAACAGCTTGCCTTCGGTCTTGAGCGCACGCGCCATGGGCAGCTTGCACGAGTTTGGTCGCTACGTGAACGACCTCGAATACCGCGCCCGCCAAACCATGGGCGCTGAAGACGCGCGCGCGTTTTTGACCGACTGGCTCAAAGACATCGACTACGAAAAGCACCTCTACGACGGCGAAGAAAGCGAAAAACTCGCCGCCTCTAAATGGTCGAACGTGATGGACTTTTGCGACTGGATGGCCCAGCGCTGCGGCGGCCAACTGGACGACAGCGCCGGCGTGAGCATTGGCAACGACGTGAAGAGCCTGCTGGAAGTGGCACAAACCATCGCCTTGCTGTCCACCCTGACGCAACAAGAGAAAGACCAAAACGTGGTCACGCTCTCGACCCTGCACGCCTCCAAAGGTTTGGAGTGGCCGCACGTCATGCTGGTGGGCGTGACCGAAGGCATGTTGCCGTTCCGACTCGACGATGAGCCAGGCACCGAACACACCAACGAAAACATCGCCGCACGTCTGCAAGAAGAACGCCGCCTGATGTACGTGGGCATCACCCGCGCACAGCGCACCTTGGCCGTGAGTTGGTCACGCAAACGCAAAAAAGGCCGCGAGATGGTGGCCGTACAACCCAGCCGCTTTATCGCCGAAATGGGCTTGGACAAAGACACCATCAAAGAAGACCCGCGCGAAAAACTCAAAGCATTGCGCGCCGAGTTTGCCAAGCGCGCCACTGCAGCATCGGCGGAGAGTGCGGCAGCAAAGTAATCGACGTCGCGGGCCTTGCGCATAATGCCTTTTGCATCATCACAAACACACAAGGAGAATTGCATGTTCAGTCACGTCATGGTGGGTGTCAAAGACTTAGACGCCTCCAAAAAGTTTTACGACGCCGTGTTGGGCACACTGGGCATCGCCCCTGGCGTTGCCAACAACAACCGCTACTTCTACCGCAGCCCAACCGGCACATTCGGCATCACCACGCCCATCAATGGCGAGCCCGCCACCCACGCCAATGGCGGCACGATCGGATTCACCGTTCAATCTGCAGAGCAAGGTGAAGCATTCCACGCAGCAGGCGTTGCCAACGGCGGCGTCACCTGCGAAGACCCACCGGGCTTTCGTGAAACGCCAGCGGGCAAGTTGTTCCTCGCCTATTTACGCGATCCCGACGGCAACAAAATTTGCGCCTTGCACCGCCCAGCCAAATAACGTTTCATGGCGCGTTGCACTTCGTGCGAAGGTTTTCACACGCCGCACGACGTACTTTGCTTTGAAGCACGGTTGTCGATCACCGTTGGCATTTGCAAGATTTCAGACTCAATCAATCTTGGCGCCGGTGGACTTCACCACCGCTGACCAACGCGTGATTTCGCGCTCGATGTGGGCTTGCAACGCGTCAGGCGTGGACCCCACGGGCTCGTAACCGCTGGCGGTCAATTGAGCCTGAACCTGCGGTTGACGCAACGCCGTGGCGATCTCGCGACTCAAGCGCTGCTTGATGTCATTGGGCATGCCGGCAGGGGCAATGATCGCGTACCAGCCCGTCACGTCAAAGCCTGCGATGCCCTGCTCCTGCACGGTTGACACCTCAGGTGCAAGCGCCGAACGCTGTGCGCTGGTGACCGCAAGCGCAGAGAAGTTGCCGCTGCGAATTTGCGGCATGGAGGTCGAAATACTGTCGAAGGTCAAGTCAATGTCGCCAGCGAGCATGGCGTTGACCACCCCCGCACTGCCCTTGTAGGGCACATGCGTCATCTTGATGCCCGCAATGCTGCTGAAGTACTCGGCGGCGAGATGCCCCGTGTTGCCATTTCCCGCCGAACCAAAGGTGAGCTGACCTGGCGCGGCCTTGGCAGCCTGCACCAATTCATTCATGTTCTTGGCGGAAAGCTTGCGGCTACCTGCCACGACCATGGGCAGGTTCGCAACCAACGAGACGGGCGTGAAGTCCTTGCGCGTGTCGTAGGGAAGCTTGGGATAAAGGCTGTGGTTGATGGCGTGCGCTGCCAGCACCATGAGCACGGTATAGCCATCGGGCTGGGCGCGCGCGACATATTGCGAAGCCAAGGTGCCGCCTGCGCCAGCTTTGTAGTCGAGCACCACGGGCTGACCCAGCTGCTGCTGCAACTGCATAGCCAGCGGCCGCCCCAGCAGATCCGCACTCCCACCGGGTGGGTATGGAATTACAAGCTGAATCGGTTTGACGGGCCACGGTTTGTCCGCATGCGCCAGCGGTGTGAGCAACGCGGTGGTGATCAGCGTCAAACTGGCGATGAGGGTGCGGCGCAGCCGCGAAGATGGGTTGAACATGGTGGTTTTTCCGTCGTTGTGTCGAATATCAATCGGGCATGGCCGTCATCTGCGCGTATTGCTCACGCAACTGACGCTTGAGCACTTTGCCAATCTCACTGCGGGGCAAAAATGCAACCAGTCGCACATCCGCCACGCGTTGGGTCTTACCCACGCGCGCGTTAAGCCATTCGCGCAAGGCCTGCGTGTCTGGTTGTGTGTCGGCACGCGGGACCACGAAGGCCACTGGGGTCTCACCCCATTGCTCGGAAGGTGCGCCGACCACCGCGCATTCAGACACCTCAGGGTGTTGTGTCAATACGTCTTCGATGTCGCATGGGTAGACATTAAAACCGCCGGTGATGATCATGTCCTTCATGCGGTCACCCAGCACGATGAAGCCATCCTCATCCATCCGACCCACGTCGCCACTGCGTATAAAGCGCTGGCCTTGCGCGTCGAACCACTCGGCCTCGCGCGTTTTCTCGGGCAAGTTGTAATAGCCCGTCATCATCCCAGCGGATTGACCCACGATCTCCCCGAGTTCACCTGTCGGAATCTGCAGCCCCTGATCGTTGATAAAACGAATGTCGGCCCCCTCACCAGGACGGCCCACGGTATGCAACTTGTGTGGAAAGTCATGGCAGTGCAACTCGCAGCGCACGCCGCCCTCGGTCAGCCCGTAGTACTCAATCAGTCGTCCTGGCCAACGCTGCAACACCTCGGCCTTGAGCTTGGCACTGAACGGCGCGCTGGTACAAAACTTGTGCTGCAGCCGACTCAGATCGGTGTCGTTAAAAAACGGGCAAGCCATCAAGCGCAGGTACTGCACAGGAACCAGCATGGTGTGTGTGGCCGCGTGCTGCGCGGCCAGTTGCAGGTAATGCACGGCATCGAACTTGCGCATCAGCACCAGCGTACCGCCCAACGCCAGCGTGGGCAGCGCGGCCACCAACGTGGTGTTGGAATAGAGCGGCGTGGCACACAACGAGATGGCTTGGGGGCCATAACCATTGGTCACAGCGCGGCGCAGATGCGCCCATCGCATGGCCCAAGATTGCACAATGCCCTTAGGCACACCCGTAGTGCCTGATGAGTAAATGACGTTGAAGGGCCAGTCGGGCTTCGGCGCAATCGGCGCGGGTGCCTGCTCATTCGTGCTCAACCAGTCAGACCAAAGCTCACCCGCCTCAGAAGAATCATCCAGCGCCACACATCGCAACGTACTGCCAGCATGCAAAGGCCATTGCAAAGCCACCGCACGATCACGCAAGACCAAGCGTGCCCCGCAGTTGTCGAGCATGGCGCTCAAATGTTCGGCTGTGGCGGATGGCGCCAAGGGTGCCACTGCCACACCGGCGCGCAGTGCGCCCAAGTAAGCCATCACGTATTCGATGGAGGTGCCAGCGCAAATGGCCAACACATCGCCAGGCCCCAAACCATCGCGCTGCAGGCTGGCCGCCACCCGGTCCATCCCCACTCGGAGCGCAGCATAGCTCAGACAATGTCCATCGAGAATCAGGGCTGTGTGGTCGGGTTGATGCGTGGCTTGCAACGCCATCAATTCGGGCAATGAACCAAACGGTTGCGCAAGCAACTGGTCAATATCTGGGTGCATAAAAATAAAAAAGATAATAGAGAAACTACAGCGATACGGCACTAGGGTTTGACGCTAGGTGAGTTCGTAATTTTCGAATCCACCCTTCGGGGTTACCGTTGGACGCAGGCACAAAAGCGCCAGCAACTTGAGGCACGAAATCCATTGAGGGCCGACTGGGGCCAAACGGGAGATCTAGGACTCCCGAAAATAACGCACCAAGTGATACGCCTTGGCATAGCCCATCCCCCGTGCGTGCATTGAAACAGGACGCACAAAGAAAAACCCCGTAGTCTCTTGCGAAACTACGGGGTGTATCTGGTGGTGGACTATAGCAGACTGGCAAACACTCATCCCGCAGGAGTGAGGCGTACCGTCCTGAAATTGCCCCTCAATGAGGAATACGGGGTGCATCCAAGGATCTGCTCTAACCACCTCACTGGTTAGGGAAATTCCGGCCCAGTGCGTGTGTCGACTGCTTGCTCCAACCTAGTGGCGCTTACGTAGATCTGATTCTATCCCCATCTAGCGTTTCTTGCCGCCGCCAATGGCCCCGCCCGAAAAGGTGGCTGTGTGGTGCTGGTCGCGGACATCTCGAACTCGCTCGGTCGCCGAAACCATGTTGACCGAACGCGTGACCCGCCTCAGATCCACTGTTGAAGGATCCGAACTTAATTTCTGCTCCAAGGCCTTTTTGAAGTCTGCTGCGCTAACGTCAGGATGGGCCTTCTTTGCATGCGCCATCAGTCAATTCAGCCGGGTCTGGGCGTTGCACAAGGGGCAACGAACGTCGACTTCATATTCACGCATATGACTCCTCACCAAAGTCAGGATCAACCTCCCCGACCTCGACGTCATACTCACCGCCTGCCAGTTCAATTGATGGGTCTAATTCATCAACTGCGACATGCTCAAGATCGCCGCGCAAAGTGATGAACACATCCACTTCCATCTCATGATTGCGTGTGACTTCTAGAGAGCCAAAATTAAGCTCATCATGGTCGATCGTGTCATATACAAAGAATTCAACATTTACGTCCACAGAAACCTGAACTGTAGCCCTGACCTCGATGATGCAAATGCTTGGGTCATGCTCCACCAACCATGTACCGATTCCAGTCAGGTCCACCGAGTGAGCGAGGTAGTGCGCTTGATCCACCTCTGCCTCAACACGGTGACAAAACCCGGTCCAGACATCATCTGCATTCCAATATGCACCGGCGACATGATTTTCAACTGCGGCTTGCACCAACGTAGAAAGACTGCTGGCGGTGTTTCTTAGCTCCGCGCTCACTTTCGTAGTCACGGCCGCCGCCACCGGATTGGTGGACTTGAACAGCGCAGCGAATTCATCCAAGGATTTCACACAGTAGAGCCAATCACTGTGCTTGGCGAAATCTGCCCAACCGCCGTCCCTTGAGATCAAGATGCCTTGCTTTTGGGTTGCCTTGGCATGGTTTTCCAGTGTCAAGAGCGCGGCAGCATCGGGGAATTCGGACTTCTTTCTGGCTTCAAATGGTGCTGCTTCCTGGAAGTAGCGGTCAAATATCTGCCGCGCCAAATCTGGTCCAGCTATTGGTAGGACGCCCCCACCTAGGCTTGCCACAAAGGCCCTGAATTCTCTGGAAAAATTGCGCGCGGCAACAGATTCGGAATCAAGCGCTTTGATTTGCTCGCTGACTGGGTTGAAATTCACCCCTGATAGGCGTTGCAGTTTCGCAATTGCCGTATTCAAGTCTTTAGCGACCTTGGACACCGGCTCCATCCGATGACTATGAACTTCCCGCTCAACGATCTCGGTTTGCTGAATGCTCAGCCAAGCTGGCCTCTGCAATGGCAACGCGCGTAAAGCACCGGCAGAAAATTTGTACCCATGGTTATGAAGTACGTCCGTATCGATCGAAAAGAAACCAACGCTCTTATCTTCGAGTAATGCTTGCGCACTTGGCAATCCAATAGGCATACAACTCCCTTCGGTCAACTATGAACAAATGAAGTCAACCGACTTCATTGATTGAATGTGGAAACTGCAGGGAAAATCGTGTTCTACCTTGATTAGATGTGACCGTGGCTGTACCTCCATGGATTTCAGCGATAGCTTTCGTAATTGATAAGCCCAATCCGGCACCATCAGATTCTGGGTGAGACCGTGCCGGATCAGCCCGAAAGAAGCGATCAAACAAACGAGGAAGTACTTGTGGATCAATCTCTGAACCGGTGTTTTCAACCCGGACCTCTGTAACAGACCCCTTATCAACGACTGCCACATCCACCTTCCCGTCTTCTGGAGTGTGTCGCAATGCATTCGAAAGTAAATTGCTAACAGCGCGGCGGAACATTAATCGGTCCCCAAGAATTTCACCATCTCCATACGTCGTCAGCGAAATTCTCTTTTCCTCAGCTACTGCTTCGTAGAACTCACACAAGGACAGAATTTCGTGAGCTGCAGAAAATTTTTCTTTGTTTGGCAACTCAACACTGCGCTCTGTTTTCGCCAAAAAGAGCATGTCAGATACCATCCGACCCAAGCGCTGTAACTCTTCGGCGTTTGACGCCAAAATTTCACGGTAAGTCGCTACATCGCGTTTAGTTGAAAGTGTTACCTGCGTTTGCGTGAGCAGGTTACTGATTGGAGTACGCAACTCATGAGCCAAATCTGAAGAAAATTCGGACAAGCGCTGAAAATCACTCTGCAACCTATCTAACATTTGATTGAGCTCACGGGCCAAATCAGCCATCTCAATCGGGACTGCATCTACAGGCATGCGCTCTTGCAGTTGTTGACCTGAGACGCCTGCGGCCCTGGTCTTCATGGCTCGCAGAGGTGCCAATCCTTGATGAGCTGCCACCCAGCCTAGAAAACCGCTTACAAGCGTTGCCATGACAGCGTAAATTGCTAAGCTTCGCTCCAATTCTTTCAAAAATTCCTGATGGTGCTCAGCATCAATCGCCAAGGAGACGTCGAAGTCCACATCCTGGATGTACTTGGCTTTCGCTTGAAATTCAATCGCATGAAATTCAGTTGCATTGTCCTTCCAAGTTTTTAACTCTCTCCCATCCTTCCCATTCATAGATTGCCGAGAGCTTTCAGGAGGATTAAATCCCTCAGATTGAAATAATGTTTCACCGCTTGAGCTTCTAATTAAAGCCCAAAGTCCATGGTGGTGACTCAATGATTCACCAAGCCGCAAACGGGCATCATCCGATGAATTGGCATCTGAAAGAATGCCTTCAATTAGCTGCCTTTTGTCAGCCAACGCAACACGATCAAGGTCCAGAAAGTGGCGATCTGCTGCAGTCATTAATATCCAACCGAGACCCAAAACAACAGTAGCAGCAACCAATGTAAAAAAAATGGTTAGACGGCTCGTCAGTGAAAAGCTTTTAAACATCTAATGCGTCTCCGGCGCTTCAAGTACATAGCCCATTCCGCGTACTGTTTGAATCAGCTTGACTTCTTGCCCCTCATCGATCTTCACTCGCAAACGACGCATGGCTACTTCAATAACATTGGTGTCGCTGTCAAAGTTCATATCCCACACTTGTGATGCAATCAACGATCTCGGCAACACTTCCCCCTGTCTGCGCATCAGGAGTTCAAGCAGGCCGAACTCTTTTGCGGTTAAGTCAATTCGCTTTCCGGCACGAGAAACTCTCCGCCGTAGCAAATCTAATTCCAAATCAGCCACCCTCAAGGTCGTATTTTCAGTTCCACTTTTACCTCTGCGCAGAATGGTTCGGACTCGAGCCAACAACTCCGCAAAAGAGAAGGGTTTGACTAGATAGTCATCCGCCCCTAGCTCCAGCCCCTTGACTCTGTCCTCGACCTGATCTTTTGCGGTCAGGAACATGGCAGGCATGTTCAAGCCACGCTTACGAAGAGCCTCCAAGACCTGCCAGCCGTTGAGCCCTGGCAGCATCACATCCAGTATTACGAGCTCGAAGTCACCCTGCTCCGCCAAATGAAGACCATCGATTCCCGTTTGCGCCAGTTCCACTAAAAATCCGGCTTCGCGTAAGCCCTGCCTCAGATATTCGCCTGTTTTGGGTTCGTCCTCGACGATCAGAATTTTCACAACGGTCCTCCTTCAGTGCGCCAGTCTGTAGTGTGACAAGTTTTATGAAGCCTGACACGAAGATAACAAATATGTAATCAGACAGACGCATTGTTGTCAGGCGCTGCTCTTCAGAATCGCATCCTATCAATCAATGGATGACCAAGAGACACTCATGCCACATCGAACATCACTGTTCAGCGTAATGCTTTCTGGTGCCCTGGCATTTCTGTCAGTTGCTGCAAGTGCCCAAGCAGTAGCGCCAACTCCGCCCTCGACATCAGAAAGCAGGTTGCCTACAAAGTTGCAGTACAAATCGGCAATTGGCGGCTATCAAGCCTATGCTGATCAAGAGGTTTTATCCTGGCGCGAGGCTAATGATCGAGTAGGACGCATAGGAGGTTGGCGTGCATACGCAAAAGAGATTTCCGCAGGTCAACCAGCCTCAGAAGCGCAAACTTCCCCAGACTCGCACGCAACTCATCATGGAGGCGAAAAATGATGAAGCGTGTCACATACCTTTCACATATCAGGCTGCCACTGTCAATCATCGCAGTGGCAATATTGGCTGGTTGTGCGAGCGTCAGCTTCGAACAAAACGTTGGACGAGTCAATGAAGAAGTAGCGGGATTTGCCGAAGGTAAGCTGACACTGGCACGTACAAATGAGGAGCGCACTCAGCGTGCTCAGGCTGCCGCGACGCTACTGAAAGCGCCCGTGGGACAAAAGGAAGCCGTCCAGTTGGCTTTGGTAAACAGCCCTGCATTGCAAGGCCTACTGGCTCAAGGATGGGCCGAGTCGGCGGATGCTGCACAAAATGGGCGCATCTCCAACCCGGTATTCAGTTTTGAACGGCTCGTCGCTGGTGATGAACTGGAGCTGGGTAGAGCTCTTTCATTTGGTCTGCTCGACATATTGACCTTACCTGCACGTCAAGGAATTGCAGAGCGTCGAATTGAGCAAGCGCAACTGCGTCTAACAAGTGAGGTTGTTGATCACGTCACACGAGTTCGACAGGCATGGGTTCGTGCCGTTGCTGCAAAACAGACTCTGAATTACGCGCATCAGGTATTTGAAAGTGCCGAGGCCAGCGCAGAGCTGGCTCGCCGCATGCAATCTGTCGGCAACTTTAATCGTCTCAGTCGTGCTCGAGAGCAAGCTTTCTATGCAGATTCTGCGAGTCGCTTGGCAACTGCTCAGCACGTAACCAACGCAACACGTGAAGAATTGATCAGGTTACTCGGCCTCGACGAGGCTCAAGCCGGACTGCTCCAGTTGCCCGAGCGATTACCCGACCTGCCAAAGCAAGCGCTTGATCCGGGCGAGATCGGAGCCACAGCTACCAAGACGCGCTTGGATATTCGATTGGCACAGGCGGCGCTTGATGGCGCTAGTCGAGCACAAGGATTGGGAAAGATTACGAGCGTCACAGACATCGAATTGACGGCTCGACGCAATACAAAAATCGACAATTCAACTGGCACCCGGTCAGATCCGAGAGGCTATGAAATTGGTGTTCGCTTACCCATCTTTGATTGGGGTGGGATGCAACGAGATGCTTGGAATGCTCGAACATTGGCGGCAGCTAATCAACTAGAAGCAACGATACGGACAGCGGGCTCTAACCTGCGTGAAAGCTACTCTGCCTACCGGACAGCACACGAAATTGCGCGGCATCATCGAGAGGAAGTGATTCCAGTGCGCAAGGTGATATCAGAAGAAAACCAACTGCGCTACAACGGAATGATCATCGGAATTTTCGAACTGATTGCCGACGCCCGAGATCAAGTCAATACCGTGATCGCCGCGATCAACGCTGAACAGCAGTTCTGGCTGGCCGATGCTGCACTTCAAGCAGCATTGATTGGCCGCCCCACCAATACTTCACTGTCCGTCACAACCAGCACACCAAACGCTGGTGGCGCTGGCCATTGATTCAAAGGACCACGCGATGACATCTAGAAGAGAATTTTTCAAATATGCAGGTATTGCCGGTGGCGCGGTAGCAGCCACTGCTGTGAGTCGTGTAGCCATGGCAGCATTGCCGGAACCTGTTATTCAGTCATCTCCGCAAACCATGGCCCCCCTAGTGCCGAACAATGGTCAGCCCTACAACCCCGTCGTCACACTCAATGGCTGGACTTTGCCTTGGCGCATGAACCAAGGTGTCAAAGAGTTTCATCTGGTGGCGGAACCGGTAGTACGTGAAATGGCTCCCGGTTTTAAGGCGCACTTGTGGGGCTACAACGGGCAGAGCCCCGGTCCCACCATCGAGGTTGTGGAAGGTGACAGGGTTCGGATCTTTGTAACGAACAAGCTACCAGAACATACCAGCATCCACTGGCATGGCCAACGCTTGCCTAGCGGCATGGATGGGGTGGCTGGTCTGACACAGCCTGCCATTCAACCAGGCAAGACTTTTGTGTATGAGTTTGTGGCTCGACGGCCCGGTACTTTCATGTACCACCCACATGCAGATGAAATGACGCAAATGGCCATGGGGATGATGGGTTTCTGGGTAACGCATCCGAAATCTAAGCATCCAATGATTGACGAGGTTCAGCGCGACTTTTGCTTTCTTTTGAATGCCTTTGATATAGACCCAGGAAGCTATACGCCAAAAACAATGACGATGCTGGACTTCAACCTTTGGGCCTGGAATAGCCGCATCTTTCCGGGCATCGATACGCTCAACGTCAGATTGAACGACAAAGTTCGAATCCGCGTGGGCAACTTGACGATGACGAATCATCCGATTCATGTACACGGCCATGAATTTACTGTAACTGGCACTGATGGTGGTCCAACGCCCAAAACCACCCGCTGGCCAGAGGTTACAACTGACATTGCGGTTGGCCAAATGCGACAGATTGAGTTTGTTGCAGATGAGGAAGGGGATTGGGCATTTCACTGTCACAAGAGCCACCACACTATGAATGCCATGGGGCACGCAATGCCCAATCTGATCGGGGTTGATCATCGTGGAGTTGCGAAAAAAATCAACAAGCTAATCCCAGACTACATGGTCATGGGAGAGCGTGGTATGGCTGACATGACTGAAATGGAAATGCCTATTCCAGACAACACCGCTCCAATGATGACGGGTGAAGGGCCATTTGGCTCGGTTGAAATGGGCGGCATGTTCAGTGTGTTGAAAGTACGCAAAGATCAAAAGCCAGGGAATTACAAAGATCCCGGGTGGTTTAAACACCCAAAAGGTACGGTAGCACACGAATACACAGGTCCGCTGGCTGAGCCCGCTCGTTTTAAATCTGAAGGAGGTCAATCTATGCCGCGAGTGCAGAAATCTTCACCCGTCACAGAAGTTCAGATACGAAAACCCACGTCACACAACGGACATTGATCCATTTCCTTCAACTGGAGAAATTCATGAACAACAAGTTATTTCCGACATTTTTAGCCCTTTCCGCCCTTTCTTTGTCGGCCACTGTATTTGCTGGAGGCAATCACGCTGGCGGCCATAGTCATGACCACGAAGACTCGGCCATCGGGAAACCAGGCGTCGCAGCAAAAGCAAGTCGCAGCATCAACGTCGAGATGACAGACAACATGCGGTTCACTCCTTCAGACATAAAGGTCAAGCAAGGTGAAACAGTCCGCTTCGTTGTCAAGAACAACGGCCAGGTCAAGCACGAACTTAGTTTGGGAACTCAGAAAGAGTTGTTAGAGCACCTAGAGGTCATGAAAAAATTCCCAGATATGGAGCACGACGAACCGAGCAAAGTCACGCTGGAGCCTGGAAAACAGGGTGAGATCATCTGGCAGTTCACAAAGGCAGGGTCTGTAAATTTCGCTTGCCTGATGCCCGGCCACTATGAGTCTGGAATGAAGGGCGTGATCAAGGTTGGTAAGAAATAAATTCGACCTTAGCAAAGGAGCTCAAGACATGCAACACCAAGTTTCTGAATTGAATGCTGTGAGACGCACATTCGTTCTGAGTGCTATCGCATTGGGAGGTGCATTTTTGACCAATGCTGCTAGTGCTCGAACGACCACCATACAGGTCTGGAAAGACCCTAATTGCGGCTGCTGCAAGGATTGGATTTCCCATCTTGGAAAAAATGGATTTCAGGTAGCCGCTCTAGATCAAGGTAACAATGCCGCGCGCTCGCGTCTAGGAATGCCTCAGAAGTTCGCATCGTGTCACACAGCTCTGATTGATGGCTATGTCATTGAAGGACATGTTCCAGCAGAAGACATCAAACGGATGCTAGAAGAAAAGCCGCAGGCTCTTGGGCTAGCTGTTCCCGGTATGCCAATCGGATCGCCAGGAATGGATGGTCCAGCCTACGGAAAGAGGCGAGACGCCTATCAAGTTTTGCTGATTCAAAAAGACGGATCATCAAAAGTATTCAACTCCTACTTATGAGGACAACATGAAAACTATCCATAGAAAATTCGCAATTGCCGTCTTGACTATTGGCATGGCCCTGCCGTTGAGCAGTTTTGCCCAAGCCGCCATGGATCACAGCAAGATGAACATGTCACAAATGAATCCCGTCATGACAGATGGGGAAGTCAAGAAAGTTGACCTTGAAACGGGAAAGGTCACGATCAAGCACGGTGAGATAAAGCACTTAGACATGCCTAGCATGACCATGGTGTTCACGGCCAAAGACAAGACTTTATTGACCAACGTCAAGCCTGGCGAAAAAATTAAGTTTATGGTGAGCAACGAAGGCGGCAAGATGGTCTTGACAGACATACAGCCAGCCCGATAGGAATACACCGAAGCGGTGTGCGGTTGCTGCCTACGCGATCATCAGATTTGCGCAAGTGGTTTTTTTCAAACTTGGTAAGGAGTAAGTCATGACCAATATTCGCAACTCTCTGATTGGATTTTGTGTAGCAGCGGCCTCAATAGGCACTCTTGCTCAAACCTCCGATGAGCACAAAGATCATCACCCAGCGGGCACAACCCAACCTGGTGCTGCATCCAAGAAATCAACGGCTAAAACCATGAATGCCGACAGGATGGCAGCGATGGATAAACAGATGAAAAACATGCAAGCCATGCATGAAAAGATGATGTCTGCAAAAACGCCTGAGGAACGTCAAGCACTTATGGCAGAGCACATGAAGATGATGCAGGACGGAATGGGAATGATGAAGCAAATGGGCGCTATGTCCGGCATGGGCGGCATGGAAGGCGGCAAAGGAATGAATGGCAACATGGCTGATCGTCAGCAGATGATGGAAAAGCGTATGGAAATGATGGAGTCCATGATGCAAATGATGATGGACCGCATGCCCGATGCAACGGTTAAATAATATTTTTTCCTACTAGGAGATCCTTTATGGAACATCCACATGAAGGTCATGAGGCGCCACCGAGCTTTTGGACCACGCGCTATGCGATTGGACTGCTGGTAATTGGAGGGGTAGCGGCCTACTTCCTACTCACGGAGCATCTGGCCCACGTAGTGGGTGCTTTGCCATTTTTGCTGTTGCTAGCCTGCCCCTTGATGCACGTATTCATGCATAGCGGTCATGGAAGCCATGGACATCACCACCATGATTCCAGCAGTTCAGAACCACGCAAACCAGGAGAACCATCATGAACCACTCAGAATCGGCTTATGGCTTGTGGTCTTTGGTAATTCTCAATTCAGCGATCTTCATCATGTTCGCCTTCAGTTTCTTCAAGCCAGCTACTGGACGTGACTGGAGGACCTTTGGCGCCTTCGCGGCGTTTGTCGTTGCTTTGTTTGTTGAAATGTATGGTTTTCCGCTGACCATCTATCTAATGTCGGGCTGGCTGCAAACTCGGTTCCCAGGACTTGATTTGCTTTCCCATAACTCGGGACACCTGTGGTCGACACTACTAGGCGAGAAAGGAGATCCACATTTTGGAGTTTTGCACATCGCCAGCTACATATTCCTTGGCTATGGCTTCTATTTGCTTTCTACAGCTTGGCATGTCCTGTACCACGCTCAACGGCGTAACTCTCTGGCCACCAGCGGTCCTTATGCACGCATTCGGCATCCGCAATATGTAGCCTTTGTGATGATTTTGCTTGGCTTTCTCCTGCAATGGCCCACGTTACTGACCTTGGTCATGTTTCCAATTCTTCTTCTCATGTACGGTCGACTGGCTGTTACTGAAGAAGAGGAGATGCGATCTCAATTTGGTGACGTGTACGACCTATACGCAAAAAGAACTCCTCGCTTTTTTCCGAATCTTTCCCCGTCATCTGGCACACCCAAAGACTAATCAGCATTGAATCATTGATGTGTATTTAAATCAATGAACCACATGAAAGGACACATCAATGAAAACGATTGAATTGACAGTAGAGGGCATGACATGCGGATCATGCGTAAAGCATGTCAAACAAGCATTGCAAGCTGTTCCTGGCGTGGTACATGTCGAGGTGGATCTATTAAGTGGCCGAGCCAGAGTACAGGGCGACTTGCAAGCAGGAAGTACCTCGCTTATCGCTGCTCTGGCCGAAGAAGACTACGTCGCGAACATCGCAACCGAGTCTTCTCCTGCGACTGCAACTACCAAGCCCGGGTGTACATCGCAGCCTAGAAACTCAGGTCGCTGCTGTTGCGGCTAACCTGAAAATTCACAATCACTTTGGAGTAATCAGCATGCGCAAATTATTTATTCTCCTGATATCAGTCTTTGTCCTTACTCTGAGTGGTTGTGGGTACAACACTTTCCAAAATACTGACGAACAAATCAAGGCCAGTTGGGCAGAAGTTCTGAACCAATACCAACGACGCGCAGATTTGATCCCCAATCTGGTGAGCACAGTCAAAGGGGAAACTAAATTCGAGCAAGACACCCTGATCAAAGTGGTGGAAGCACGAGCCAAAGCCACCTCGATCCAAGTGAATTCGGAGCTAATCAACGATCCGGCTGCTTTCGCAAAATTTCAACAGGCACAAAGTCAGTTGTCAGGCGCGCTCTCTCGCCTGCTGGTGGTATCTGAGAATTATCCCAATCTGAAAGCCAACCAAGCATTCAGAGATTTGCAGGCACAGCTGGAAGGCACCGAAAACCGCATCACGGTGGCACGAAATCGGTATATCAAAGCAGTTCAAGAATACAACGTGACAGTCAGGTCCTTCCCATCAAATCTGACCGCAATGGTCTTTGGTTACAAAGAGAAGGCCAATTTCACTGTGGAGAATGAGAAAGAAATCACCAAGCCCCCCTCTGTAAATTTTGATAGCGCTCCGGCTGCGAATCAAAGCTCCACACCCGGGATCACCAAATGATTGGTAAAGGAGTGATATACCGCTTTCTGATAGCCTGCTGGCTATCGTTGGCACTTTTCGCTCCTTACGTTGCCAAGGCGCAGGTTGCGGTGCCGCCCCTAGTGGGGCATGTTACTGATCAAACCGGCACACTCACACAAGATCAGAAGACCGCACTGGAGCAAACCCTGTCAGCATTTGAAGCCCGCAAGGGATCTCAGCTGGCGGTATTGATCATTCCAACCACCGCTCCTGAGGGCATCGAACAATATGCACTGCGCGTAGCCGAGCAGTGGAAGCTGGGTCGGCAGAAGGTGGATGATGGCGTTATTTTGGTGGTGGCCAAAGATGATCGGACTGTACGTATCGAAGTCGGCTACGGTCTAGAAGGTGCCTTATCTGATATCACCAGTAAGCGAATCATCAGTGAAGTTATCGTTCCCCATTTCAAGCGAGGCGATTTTTTCCAAGGACTTCAATCGGGCGTTGGACAAATCATCTCTGTAATCGATGGTGAACCACTACCAGAACATCAACGCCACTCCAAAAATTCCGATCAAGGACTTCGTCAACTTGTCCCCTTCTTGTTGATTGTGTCTTTAGGTGTCGGCAGTGTATTGCGCAGTGCATTCGGAAGAGTTGGCGGTTCACTCGTCACGGGTATGGTCGTGACTGGCCTTGCCTGGTTGGTTGTCGGATCACTGCTTCTCGCCATCTTCGCTGGCATTGCCGCTATGTTCGTCACGCTGATCGGGGCGTCTACGGTGCTTCACGGATTAGGCGGTATGTCAGGGGGTGGGCGTCATGGATGGGGCGGCGGCGGATTTCGAGGTGGTGGTGGCGGATTCGGCGGCGGCGGCGCATCGGGAAGGTGGTGACTATGCCAATCAAACGTATCTTTCAACATTTGCTGTTCTCAGATTGGCAGGTCCACCGTGCTTTTAAACGTGAAAGCCTTGATGCCATCACAAAAGCGATTCATAACAGTGAACATTTGCATGGCGGTGAGATTCGCTTGGCGATAGAAGGTGGCTTAGACGGCATTCGTCTTCTCAAGGGCCAATCATCTCGCGACCGCGCCATCGAGGTGTTTTCTCAGCTAAGAGTTTGGGACACTGAACACAACAATGGTGTCTTAGTTTATGTACTGCTTGCTGATCGTGCGGTGGAGATCGTTGCCGACAGGGGAATTCATATCAAGGCTGGCGATGAATGTTGGCGGTCGATATGTCAAACCATGCAAGACCATTTCTCCAGATCAGAGTTCGAGACAGGTGCATTAAAAGGAATAGCGGCAATTGCGAATGTGATCGGCCTCCATTTTTCCGCTCATGAAAAGCATGAAAACGAACTTCCTGACGCACCCGTCATGTTGAATTTTAAAAACTAAAAAATACTATGAATGAAAACCAACACGACCCTCACGCCCACGAACACGAACACGGGCACGTTCACCACAACCCAATAGAACATCCCGACGCGTCTTCTTCTGAGAAATCTAGTAAGAGCAACACCACGGACCTAAAAGATCCTGTTTGTGGAATGACAGTAACCAGGCAGGCTGCGTATCAATCTGTACACATGGGAAGCACATTTTTCTTTTGCGGGACCAAATGCAAAACGAAGTTTGATGTCAACCCCATGTTGTACATGAGCGGAAACGCTGAAAAGTCGCAAATGACATCTGCTGCCGCAGGAACAATCTATACCTGCCCTATGCATCCTGAAATCCGGCAGGATCATGCAGGAAATTGTCCCAAGTGCGGCATGACACTCGAACCGCTTTTGCCTGAGTTGGAAGAAGACGAAAACCCCGAGTTGCGTGACTTCCAAAGACGCTTTTGGTGGACGCTTCCACTCACCATCATCGTGACATTTTTGGCGATGGCTGGCCACCGGTTGAAGTGGTTTGACATGTCTGTGCAAAGCTGGATCGAATTTGCGCTTTCACTGCCAATCGTTATATGGGCTGGCTGGCCATTTTTCTCTCGAGGCTGGCAATCTGTTGTAAACCGCAGTCCCAATATGTGGACACTGATTGGCCTGGGCACCGGTGCAGCCTTTGTTTACAGCGTGGTTGCCACTGTGGCACCGCAGGTATTTCCAGACTCCTTTATTTCGATGGGCCGAGTCGCTGTGTATTTCGAAGCAACGGCTGTCATCATTTCACTAACCTTGTTGGGACAAGTTCTTGAGCTCAAGGCTCGCTCTCAGACTTCTGCTGCAATCAAATCACTTCTCGGGCTGGCCCCTAAGACGGCACGTCGCCTGCGTCCCGATGGCTCTGAGGAAGACGTTCCATTAACGCATGTGCATGTAGGAGATTTGCTACGCATTCGCCCCGGCGAAAAAGTTCCAGTTGATGGAGTAGTGACCGAGGGCAGTAGCGCCATCGATGAATCCATGCTGACCGGTGAACCCGTGCCAGTGTCTAAGCGAGTTGGCGACAAGGTGATTGGAGCAACTCTCAACACCAATGGCTCTCTCGTGATGCGGTCTGAAAAAGTCGGCGCGGCCACCATGCTCTCTCAAATCGTTCAAATGGTGGCCCAAGCGCAACGCTCCAAAGCACCGATGCAACGAATGGCTGACACCGTAGCGGGGTGGTTCGTGATGGCAGTTGTCAGCGTTGCCTTGCTCACTTTTTTTGCTTGGGGCCTGTTCGGTCCCGAGCCAAGCTGGGTTTATGCCCTGATTAACGCAGTTGCAGTTCTGATCATCGCCTGCCCCTGTGCGCTGGGCCTGGCCACACCGATGTCCATCATGGTCGCCACCGGGCGTGGTGCCACCCATGGCGTTCTTTTCCGCGATGCCGCTGCAATTGAGAATCTGAGAAAAATTGATACCCTGATCATCGATAAAACCGGCACGCTGACGGAGGGTAAACCGGCGTTTGATCGCGCGGTGGCTGCCCAGGGTTTTAACGAAATAGAGGTGCTGCGCCTTGCGGCCAGCCTGGACCAAGGCAGCGAGCACCCACTGGCCGATGCCATCGTGCGCGCGGCCCGCGAACGTCATCTGTCTTTGGACAAACCTGAGAACTTCGAGTCGGGTTCAGGAATTGGCGTGCGAGGTCAGGTTGGAGGACGACAACTGGCTCTGGGCAACACGGCATTGATGGAGCAGCTTGGTGTGGCTGTCCAGGCACTGGTGTCACAGGCGGAGTTATTGCGGTCAGAGGGAGCAAGCGTAATGCATCTGGCCGTTGATGGGCAACTAGCAGGCTTGTTAGCCGTGTCTGATCCGATCAAGGCTAGCACGCCCGAGGCTCTGGCCACTCTCAAGGCTGCCGGTCTGCGTATCGTCATGGCGACAGGTGACGGCTTGACCACTGCCCGCTCAGTTGGCGAACGACTTGGAATCGACGAGGTGCATGGTGAAGTCAAGCCCGCAGACAAACTGGCTCTCGTGGACCAGTTGCAAAAACAAGGCCGTATCGTAGCGATGGCTGGCGACGGTATCAACGACGCACCTGCACTGGCCAAGGCCGATGTCGGCATCGCCATGGGAACAGGCACTGATGTGGCCATGAACAGTGCCCAGGTGACTCTCGTAAAAGGTGATTTGCGCGGGATTGCGGTAGCCCGCACGCTCTCACAGGACACTGTGCGCAACATGAAACAGAACCTGATGTTTGCTTTTCTGTACAACGCGTTGGGGATTCCTGTTGCGGCGGGTGTGTTGTATCCATTGACTGGCTGGCTGCTGTCCCCATTGATCGCTGCGCTGGCCATGAGCTTCAGTTCGGCCTCGGTGATCGGCAATGCCCTTCGCTTGCGTCGTGGTGAATAAGACTAAAACCAGGTTATGAAATAGTCAGTGTAGGTCATCAGGTTACATGAATGTAATCTGGCCATCATCTTCACAACAGGTACATATTTAGAAAATGAAATCGTTAGTCTGACCAAGCGCAGGCCAGCGACATTTGAAGCCAATTGGAATCTGTGCAATGAATCAAAGCTACCACCGCTTTACTGAACTCTTTTTGCAGTTGGGTCTGCCATCCGATGTTGATGGCATAAAACATTTTCTAGAGAACCATAGCCCACTTGACCCATCTATTCGTTTGGAAAACGCGCCCTTTTGGACGCAGGCGCAATCTACCCTGCTACGTGATGAAATACTCCAGGACGCAGACTGGGCCGAAGTTATTGATCAGCTGAATGCGGCCCTACGGCGAGGAAAGCAATGATTAACTTCAAATCGGCCATCGCTGCAGCGTGCTTCACTCTCTTTCTTGCCCCAACGAGCTACGGCCAAGATCTACAAATTGGTAGCAATTTGCAAGGATTACTAAAGCTAGCCAAGGAAAGAAATCCTGACTTAGCCAGCATGAGCTTTGATGCGAATGCTGCATCTGAAAGAGTTATACCTGCCGGGTCACTCCCAGATCCTAAATTTCGCACTGAGTGGCGTGACATCACACGTATGGGAGAACAGGGACCCACCCTTTCACCCAGTCGTGTTGGAAGCACGCGCTACTTGCTAATGCAAGACCTCCCTTGGTTTGGCAAGCGTGAACTAAAGCGTGAAACAGCTGAAGCCCTTTCTGAAGCAGCGAAAGTACGTGTAACAAGTACTTGGCTTGAGTTGGCCTCGAAGATAAAAACAACCTACGCACAACTCTACTATTTAGATCAAAGCGAACGCTTGACCCAGGAAATTTTGGATCTAATGGTTCGTTTAGAAAAAGTGGCTCAGGTTCGGTATGCAAGTGGGCTGGCTGCTCAGCAAGACGTTATCCGGTCTCAAGTGGAACAAACCGCTATACGCAGTGAGTTGATTTTCATTGAGTCGGAGCGTCGTCAATTGCAAGCGAGGTTGAATGCTCTGACAGGCAGGCAAGCCGATGAACCACTAGCAAGACCAACACAAATTCGGTCTCTACCTACGCCGGAAGTTTTGAATTTTTCAGCCTTAGAACAACGTGTTCGTTCGAACAATCCACTCTTGCAAGTTGAAGGTGCACAGATCAAAGCGGCGGAAAAGACACGTGAACTTGCTTATAAAAATCGATTTCCTGACTTCACTGTGGGCGCGTCACCCATTCAATACGGCAACTCAGTTCGCGAATGGGAGTTGATGGTTGAAATCAATATCCCACTGCAGCAAGGCGCTCGTCGAGCACAGGAAAGAGAGTCTGACGCCATGCTTTCCGCCTCACGCTCCAGACGAGAAGCGATAAACAACCAAGTCCTGGCTGATCTTTATGAAAACGTTACAGGATTTGAGTCAGAGCGACGCTCGCTCACTTTGACAACAGAAAGTCTTCTACCCCAGTCAGAGTTGAACTTCCGGTCGGCTCTTGCTGGATATGAATCAGGAAAAGTTGACTTTGCGACACTTCTGGATGCTCAAAAGCAAATCCGCCAAGCCAAGTTGAATCAAGTCAAGGCAGGCATCAATGCACAAATGCGTCTCGCGGATATCGAGCGCATCGTAGGAGAAGAATTATGACAACTGCCTTGAAGTTGGGCATGGCGGCGGTATTCGTTGCAACCTTGACAGCAAGTGGAGGATATTGGTATGGGAAACAGCAAGCCATTGTTCATAAGGATGGTAGTGCTGAAACAAATACGCTAGCCAAGAGTGCTTCTGAAGCACGAAAAATACTCTTCTACCGGAATCCGATGGGGCTGCCCGACACCTCGCCCACGCCCAAGAAAGATCCTATGGGCATGGACTACATACCGGTCTATGAGGGAGAGCAGGAATCGACACTCGGTAGTGCAAATTTGATTCGTATCAGCACGGATAAAGTTCAAAAGCTGGGCGTGCGCGTCGAGGCAGCAAGCACGCAAGCTCTGAACAAGACCGTGCGTGCAGCAGGACGAATAGAGCCTGACGAGCGCCAGACCTTCACCATTGCTCCCAAGTTTGAGGGCTATGTAGAACGTCTGTATGTCAATGCAACGGGTCAACCGGTTGGCAAAGGCCAGCCACTATTCGATGTGTACAGTCCCGAATTGGTCTCCGCTCAGCGTGAATACGCCATTGCATCGCAAGGTGTTGATTCCTTGAAAAGTGCCAGTGAAGAAGCCCAGCGAGGCATGCGTGAACTGGCGGACTCCAGCTTGTCAAGACTACGCAACTGGGATATCTCGGATGAACAAATCACGGCTTTGACCCAATCTACAGCGACGCGTCGCACATTAACGCTGCGTTCACCAGTTTCGGGCATCGTTACCGAGAAGAAGGCCGTTCAAGGCATGCGTTTTATGCCGGGAGAAATGCTTTACCAAGTTACCAATCTGGCCTCTGTATGGGTGATTGCCGATGTCTTTGAGCAAGACATCGGTCAGATTCGAACCGGTGCCAAGGCCACTGTGCGGATCAACGCCTATCCAGATAAGCAGTTTTCGGGGGCAATTACCTATGTTTACCCGACCCTCAAATCGGAGACGCGAACCGTTCCGGTTCGCGTGGAGTTGTCGAATCCACATGGACTTCTCAAGCCCGGCATGTTTGCGCAGGTCGAACTGCCCGTAGACAGCAAGCGTTCTGTGCTAACCGTTCCTACGTCCGCCGTGATTGATAGCGGGACTCGTCAAATCATTCTTGTTCAAGTGCAGGAAGGACGCTTCGATCCAAGGGAGGTCAAGCTTGGCGCGCGTAGCGATGATCGCATCGAGGTTCTGGAGGGCGTGCGAGATGGCGAGATGGTAGTTGTTGCTGCGAACTTCTTAATTGACGCCGAAAGTAACCTCAAGGCTGCGATCGGGGGGCTGGGACATTCGGGACACGGGGCGGCAGCTTCTAAAGGAGGATCGGCAGAATCCAAGACCACGGCATCCGTAGGTCATCGTGCAGAAGGAAAAATCGAGGACATCGATACCAAAAGTGGTTCGCTGACGATCGCACACGGTCCGGTATCCACCCTTAAATGGCCTGCCATGACCATGGAATTCAAGGTTGCAAATAGCAGCCTGCTATCTGGTCTGAAGCCTGGAATGTCTTTGAGCTTTGAGTTCGTTGAGCGTGGCCAGGGCGAATGGATCATCACCGCCATCAAGCCTGTCACGGCAAGTGCGGCCAATCCACACACTGGTCACAACTGATCTTTGGGGGACACCATGCTTGCAAAGATCATTGATTGGTCAGGACGAAACCGTTTTTTGGTCCTGCTTGCTACTTTGTTCGTCGTTGTTGGCGGTGTATTCGCCGTCATCAGGACACCACTGGACGCGCTTCCCGATCTGTCTGATGTTCAGGTAATCGTTTACACAGAGTACCCAGGACAAGCTCCGCAGGTGGTTGAAGACCAGGTCACTTATCCACTGACCACAGCCATGTTGTCGGTTCCGAAATCGAAAGTCGTTCGGGGCTTTTCATTTTTCGGCGCGTCCTTTGTCTACATCATTTTTGAAGATGGCACCGATATTTACTGGGCGCGTTCACGGGTACTGGAGTATTTGAACTTCGCGTCCAGTCGCATGCCCAAGGGGGTGACGCCACAAATCGGTCCTGATGCAACCGGGGTGGGCTGGGTTTACCAGTATGCCGTGCTGGCCAAGGACAAAACCCTGGCTGAACTGCGCACCTTGCAAGACTGGTACCTGCGGTATCAACTCACAAAAGCACATGGGGTCGCCGAAGTGGCTTCCATCGGTGGGTTTGTCCAGACTTACCAGATCACTGTCGACCCTGTAAAACTCCGCGCCTACGGCGTTCCTCTGGCCAAAGTGTCTCAGGTGGTGCGCGAATCCAACCGAGATGTTGGTGGCCGTGTGGTCGAAATGGCCGAAACTGAATACATGGTTCGGGGACGTGGCTACCTGCGCGGCGTTTCGGATATCGAGAATCTTGTCGTCAAGTCCGACAAGGGAACGCCAGTGTTGGTGCGAGATATTGCACGAGTTGAATTGGTTCCTGATGAGCGGCGCGGCATCACTGAACTCAACGGTGAGGGTGAGGTCGTCTCCGGCATCGCCATGTCTCGTTACGGTCAAAATGCCCTGGAGGTAATCCACAACCTCAAGGAAAAGATCACGGAAGTCTCAGCAGGATTACCGGAGGGGGTCAGCATCCAAGCGGTGTATGACCGCTCTGATTTGATTCACCGCGCGATCGACACTCTCAAGCGCACGCTGCTGGAGGAAAGTCTGATCGTTGCCTTGGTCTGCGTTGTGTTTCTGATGCACGTTCGCTCGGCTCTGGTGGCAATTTTGATGCTACCTGTGGGGGTGTTGATCGCTTTTATTGCCATGCGTCTGCTGGACATGAACTCGAATTTGATGAGCTTGGGAGGTATTGCCATCGCGATTGGTGCCATGGTGGATGCAGCCATCGTGATGATTGAGAACGCTCACAAGCATCTGGAACGCTTACCCGAAGACCACGATAACGCGCAACGGGTTGAGGCCATGATCACTGCGTGCAAGGAGGTGGGACCAGCATTGTTCTTCTCGCTTTTGATCATCACCGTGTCCTTTTTGCCCGTGTTCACGCTTGAGTCGCAGGAAGGACGTCTGTTCTCACCGCTTGCCTACACTAAGACCTTCGCCATGGCGGGGGCGGCAATGCTTTCGGTGACACTGGTGCCTGTACTGATGATGCTGTTCATCCGGGGAAAAATCATGCCGGAAGCTAAAAATCCGGTGAATCGCTTCTTGATCTGGGTGTATCGCCCGATCATCGCTGGCGTGATGCACAAGAAAAAGCTAACCGTTGGCGTAGCGCTCTTCGTGCTGGGAATTTCGCTATATCCAGCCAGCAAGCTCGGATCCGAATTCATGCCGACACTCAATGAAGGCACGTTGCTTTACATGCCAGCGTCGTTACCAGGCATGTCGATCACCAAGGCTGCCGAGTTGTTGCAGACGCAGAACAAGATCATCAAGAGTTTCCCTGAGGTGGCTTCGGTGTATGGCAAAGCTGGCCGGGCGAACACGGCCACGGACCCGGCACCGACAGAAATGTTTGAAACGGTCATCAACCTCAAGCCAACCTCTGAGTGGCGCAAAGGTATGACGACCGACAAACTGATTTCCGAGATGGACAAGGCGTTGCAGTTCCCGGGCGTATCAAACGCTTGGACCATGCCGATCAAGGCGCGCATCGACATGCTGTCCACCGGCATTCGTACACCGATTGGCATCAAGGTCTTCGGCAAGGATCTCAACGAGATGGAACGTTTGGCCCGCGAGATTGAAACGGTGGTCAATCAGGTTCCAGGCACCACATCTGCATTTGCCGAACGTATCACTGGCGGCTTCTACCTGAACATCGAACCAGATCGCGCACAACTGGCGCGCTACGGACTGGCTGTAGGTGACTTGCAAGAGGTGATCGGTACCGCGCTTGGCGGAGACATGGTGACCACCACCGTTGAAGGACGTGAACGCTTTGGAGTGACAGTCCGTTACCCTCGCGAACTTCGTTCAGACCCGCAGCAAATTGCACGGGAAGTTCTTGTGCCCACCATGGACGGTGCAATGGTGCCTCTGGGACAGGTCGCTCGGGTTGAGGTGGCCAAAGGTGCACCAGGCATTCGTACTGAAAACGCGCTGCTATCCGCCTACATCTTTGTCGACATTCGTGAGCGTGACATCGGCAGTTACGTTGCGGATGCCCGTAAGGCGGTAAACGAACAGGTCAAATTTCCTACTGGTTACTACGCGACTTGGAGCGGGCAGTTCGAGTCGATGGAGCGTGCTGTACAAAAGATGAAGCTAGTTGTTCCTGTAACGCTGCTGATCATCTTCTTGCTCCTATATCTGAATTTCAAGCGATTAACCGAGACACTGATCGTCATGCTGTCAGTTCCCTTCGCGCTGGTGGGCGGAGTCTGGCTGATGTGGTTGCTCGGATACAACTTATCTGTGGCAGTTGCGGTCGGCTTTATTGCACTGGCTGGCGTAGCTGCTGAGACTGGAGTGGTGATGCTGATTTATTTGGATCATGCATGGGAGGAAATAAAGGAAAGACGCATCTCTGAAGGAAAAATTCCTGATACCAATGATCTATATCAAGCAGTCATGGAAGGTGCTGTAGAGCGGGTTCGCCCCAAGATGATGACTGTAGTTGCCATCATGGCGGGCCTATTACCCATCATGTGGGGTACTGGTACGGGCTCTGAAGTTATGAGCCGCATTGCGGCCCCGATGGTGGGCGGAATGATTTCCTCAACTGTGCTGACGCTGGCAGTTATTCCCGCGCTTTATGCTTTGGTTAAAGTTCGGGAGCTCAACTCAAAATGAGTTTTTATTCTCCTAGAGAATTTGACTTGCTTGTGTATTGACCAAGCGGAAACTGCAATCCTGAGCAGTCGCATGTCCGTGAAGAAAGCGATAGGTCACTTCTGATGTTCCTCAAGAAATGAAACTGCTATTAGCGCAACAACTCCTCCCGTGATCGCCACGTCGGCGATGTTGAACGCAGGCCAGTGCATACCACGCAAGTGAAAGTCCAGATAGTCGACGACCTGCCCGCGTGCGACGCGGTCAAAGCCATTGCCGACGGCACCGCCTAAGATCAGGCTGTACGCCAAGGCCTCAAGACGGCGCACCGGTTTGCTCAGCATCCAGGCCAACCATATTGAAGCCCCCAGTGCGATCGCAAGGAAGAACCAGCGCTGCCAACCTCCGGCGCCAGCCAGAAAGCTAAAAGCCGCGCCCGGGTTCAGAACATGGACCAGATTGAAAAACGGTGTCACTTCAAGTGACCAGCCCAGCGGCGTGGTCAGATCAATGAGACTCTTAGTGGCTTGGTCGATTGCAAGCACGATGAACGCCACGGAATACCAATAGGATTTGCGATTCGGATACGTCATTACTACTTTTCAATTTCGAGGACATCGATGCTTGGCACCGCATGTGACGGCGGCCAGTGCAACTTGAAGGGGCATACGGCTGCGTGAATATCCGGTAGTCAAAAGTGCATCAGCAGCCAGCGGCCTGAACCTGCGCAGCGATTCGAATTGGTGGCATCAGCACATCTCGAAGAGGTTAAAGCAGACGCTCCTTAACTTGATCATCAAATTCATCAAATCATGCATGACAGGAACTTTCACAGGCCAAGTCAGTGCAAGCGACACCGAAAAGTTGTCGCCTACAAAGATGGTTCCGTCAAGTCGCTGCCTTTCCGCAATGAGCACAGAACTTCGCCCACGCTTGCAGGGTCGTTCCGCATTGCGTGCACGCAGAAGGAACTAACGTAGTTCCGCACTGCTGGCAGAAACGAGCCCCTAGCGCGTTCAGCGCCTTGCAGTTCGGGCATGCAACGCCGGCGTTGCCTCCTCCGCTGGTTGGAGGTCCGCCGCTTCCGTACCCACCGCCATAGCCGTGGCGATCACCGTGATGCGCCCCACCATGGTGGCCGCCACCCTGATGACCACCGAAAAGTCTGTCAAAAATACTCATTTATCTTTCCTCTTTCAAGAACGCCTTACAAGGCCGCTAAGGCCAACCAACGGATCTCATCACAATTTTTCGAAACATTCGCACTCGCTAGGGCAATGCAAAGAAGTGCCAAGAAGGTCGTTCTCCGCCCTTACGTCACTTCAGAACAAATCGTGCCGTCGCTGCCTTGCTTGCAAGATTCACCTGCGCGACAACCTTCGTACCGGGCGCGACTTTAAAACTGCCTTTTGCTTCAAGCTTGTCACCCGATGGTTTCAAATCAATCTCTTGCTTGTCGCTACCTGAGAGCAAAGTGATTTTTGCTGTTGCCCTGCTGACATCAACTGGTTTCCCGTGATCTCGCACGTACAACTGAAGCACATCGGGCTTGGCCACGAGCTCGTAGTCCATATCCTTGATTTCCGTGACCAAACCTCCATGGAGAGGCTTGTCTCCATGACCATGGTCATGTTTGTCCGCAGCAAATACGACGCCTGATGCCATCAACATCAAAGCGAAGGTGGTCGAAATCAGTTTCATGAGTTTTCCTTTCAAAAGTACAGGTTAAGAATCAGATCTAAAGACTGGCTTATGAATTCTGCGAAGCAGCCGCAGCCTGCGGATGCACCGGTTCGGCAGTGACGTCCTCCAATTCCTCGTCCGGACGATGGGCCAGCCGATACAGAATCGGAAGCACGAGCAGCGTCAGCAATGTGGAGGACAGGATGCCGCCAATCACCACGGTGGCCAAAGGACGCTGTACCTCCGCGCCGGTTCCCGTGGCGATTGCCATTGGAATGAAGCCCAACGATGCCACCAAGGCTGTCATCAATACAGGGCGCAAACGAGTCAACGCTCCCTCACGGATGGCTGCGTCCAATTGGGCTCCCTCTTCTCGCAAGCTGCGGATGTAAGAAATCATCACGAGGCCATTGAGCACTGCAACACCTGACAGGGCGATAAAACCCACTGCGGCGGAAATCGACATTGGAATGTCACGCAGCCACAGCGCCAAAATGCCGCCGGTCAACGCAAATGGAATGCCGGTAAATACCAGCAGGCCATCCTTGACGTTGCCGAACATTGCAAACAGCAACACGAAGACCAGGAGCAACGACACAGGGACGACGATTTGCAATCGCTGTGTCGCGGACTGCAGGTTTTCAAATGTGCCACCCCAGCTCGTCCAGTAGCCTGCGGGAATCTTGACCTGCGCCAAAGCAGCTTCCGCGTCGGCCACAAAGGAACCGACATCACGGCCACGCACGTTTGCACTCACCACAATGCGACGCTTGCCGTTCTCGCGGCTAACCTGATTAGGCCCCGGTGCCAGCTCGAAGCTAGCCACTTCGGCCAGTTGGATGAAATTGGTTCGTCCTTCGACGCCGCCCGAACCGCGTGGCAAAGGAATCGGCAAACGTTTCATGCTCTCAAGGTCGTTGCGCAAGGACTCTGGCAAACGAACAAGGATGTCGAATCGACGGTCACCTTCAAACAACGTACCGGCCTCACGCCCCCCGATGGCCGTGGCCACTGCATCCTGAATATCAGCCACGTTTAGCCCGTAGCGCGCGGACTTCTGACGATCAATGTTGACTGTGAGCATCGGTAATCCGGTCGTCTGCTCCACCTTGACTTCTGACGCACCAGGGATTTTTTGCAACTTGGACGAAACCTCTTCGGCTGTCTTGTTCAAGACGTCCATGTCGTCCCCGAAGATCTTCACCGCCACGTCGCTTCTCACCCCCGAGATGAGTTCGTTGAATCGAAGTTGGATCGGCTGGGAGAACTCGTAGTTGTTACCCGGTATCTTGCCCACGACCTCCTGCACGGCGGCCAGCAACTCGTCACGAGACTTCCGCGGCTCGGGCCACTCAGACATTGGCTTGAGCATGATGTAGCCATCAGAAATGTTCGGCGGCATGGGGTCGGAGGCAATTTCCGCCGTTCCAGTGCGCGCAAAGACACGGTCGATCTCTGGAAATTTGGCTTTCAGCGTTGCTTCCAGTTGCTGCTGCATCGCCACCGATTGCGACAAACTGGTGCCAGGAATGCGCAAGGCCTGAATAGCGAAGTCTCCTTCGTTCAAGCTGGGCACGAACTCACTGCCCATGCGCGTTGCGATCAAACCGCACAACACCACTGCCACGGCTGCGGCAGCCAACACAACAGCCTTGGCTGCCATCACGCGATCTAGCAAGGGACCGTACCAGCGCTTGGCTTGCACCATCAAGAAGTTTTCCTTTTCGCTGACACGGTTGCCAATGAACAGTGCGACCGCAGCCGGAATGAAGGTCACCGACAAAATCATGGCTCCCACAAGCGCCGCCACCACCGTGAACGCCATCGGATGAAACATCTTCCCTTCGACGCCGGTCAGGGCAAAGATGGGCAAGTACACCACCATGATGATCAACTGCCCAAATAGCAGCGGGCGACGTGATTCCTTGGATGCAAGGAAAACCTCGTGAAAACGTTCCGCCCGAGTCAATGGCCTGCCGTAGTGAGCTTGCGCATGGGCAAGACGGCGAACACAGTTTTCGACGATCACCACCGCACCATCAATGATGATGCCGAAGTCCAGTGCGCCGAGGCTCATTAAATTAGCGCTGACCTTGTAGCTCACCATTCCTGTGAAGGTGAACAGCATCGATAAGGGAATCACGGTGGCCGTGATGATGGCGGCGCGGATGTTGCCGAGGAACAAGAACAGGATCACGATCACCAGGATCGCGCCTTCTAACAAGTTCTTTTTGACCGTGTTGATGGCCTTATCCACCAGGACGGTGCGGTCGTAGACGGTCACCGCATGTACACCCTCGGGCAGGCTGCGGTTGACCTCGATCATCTTCTTGTCGACGGCTGTTGATACCGTTCGGCTGTTTTGACCGATGAGCATGAAGACGGTGCCCAGCACCACTTCACGGCCGTTGTCAGTAGCAGCACCGGTGCGAAGTTCACGTCCGATGCCGACCTCGGCAACATCACGCACCCGAATCGGCACGCCACCCGCACTGCTGAGGATGACATTGCCGATGTCCTCAAGTGTCTTAACCTGCCCGGGGGCTCGAATTAGGTACTGCTCACCTCGCTTTTCGATATAACCTGCGCCCACGTTGCCGTTGTTGCGATCCAGAGCCGTCACAATGTCCTGCAGGGTGACGCCCAACGAGGCCAGTCGCTCGGGTATCGGTGAGATTTGGTATTCCTTTGCAAAACCACCAATCGAATTGATTTCCGTCACGCCGGGCACATTGCGCAACTGTGGCTTGATGATCCAGTCTTGAATCTCGCGCAGATCGGTGGCCGTGTAGGGCTGGCCATCAGGTTTTTTCGCACCATCCTTGGCCTCGACTGTCCAGAGGTAAATCTCACCCAAGCCTGTCGATATGGGCCCCATCGCAGGAGTGATTCCGGGAGGCAGTTTGTCGCGGGCCTCCTGGATGCGTTCATTGACCAACTGGCGCGCGAAGTAGATGTCGGTGCCGTCCTTGAAGATCACAGTCACTTGCGACAGCCCGTAGCGAGACAAGGAACGGGTCTGCTCCAGATTGGGAAGACCCGCCATCACGGTTTCAATCGGGTAAGTCACCCGCTGCTCGGTTTCCAGAGGGGAATATCCCGGCGCTTGGGTGTTAATCTGCACTTGGACATTGGTGATGTCCGGGACGGCATCGATAGGTAACTTTTGGTAGTTGAACACGCCGATGGCAGCCATACCAAAGACCGCCAGCAACACCAACCATCGGTGCTCAATGGCTGCGCGAATAAGTTTTTCAAACATGTATGTCGCTCCGGTATCAATGGGTGTGTTCGGCAGAGGCTTTGCCAAGCTCTGACTTCACGACAAAACTGCCTGCCGACGCATAAGGTGCCCCGGCTCTGAGCCCTTGCAACACCTCGACACGCTTGCCATCACTGCGGCCCAACTGCACAGGCTGAGCGATGAATCCCCCATTCACCTTCAGGAATACGACCGGCTTGTCGCCAACGGTCTGAATGGCATCACTGGCCACTGTCACGGGTACGTCAGCCTCTAAGGAGGTCACTTCCACGTTGACAAACAGCCCAGGACGCCAAGCACCTTTCGGGTTGGACAAGACCACTCGGGCTTTGGCCATACGGGTTTGTTCGCCAATCAGCGACCCAACAAAGGTGATAACGCCAGTAGCGCTGGCATCGAATGCAGTGGCCTTGATGGTCACTTTTTCGCCGACTCTGACCAGCGGCAAGTCCTTGGCTGGCACGTTGATTTCAGCCCAAACCTGCCCCAGATCGGAGACGGTAAACACGGCAGCATCCTCCTTGACGGCTTCGCCGAGGCTGAGATGCTTTTCAATCACTAAGCCATCGAAGGGCGCACGCAATTCAAAGCGGTTAAGCCCCCCCTTAGAAACGGTGGCTAGGCCCAAAGCGGAGAGCTTCTGTTGAGCGTTGGCCACAGCTACTTCAGCCTCGTGCAGCGCTTGCCCTGCTTGCAGGTAGTCCTGCTCTGCGGAAATCTTTTGCTCCCAGAGCCGCTTTTCACGCTCAAACGTGGTACTGGCCAAGGTCAGGCGCTTTTGCGCTGTTTGCAACTCGCTGCGCTGCTCAGACGCAGCCGGGCTGGCAATGACGGCCAGGACCTGCCCCTTCTTGACGGCTTGTCCCAAGCTGGCCTGCACGCTCTCGACCACACCCGCAATGCGCGGGACAACGTGCGATGTCCGGTCTTCGTTCAAGCGAATTTCCCCCGGCATTAGCAGGGCTGTCTTGATTCGTGCAGCCCCTGCTGTGTCGATGCCAATAGATGCCGCTTTAATTTGCGCATCACTGAGTTCGACTTTCCCCTCTTCTTGTTTGAGAACGAACATGAAGGGTTCGTTGGCTGTCTGGGCAACGATGTTGATCTCGAACGCGTGCGGCTCCGGCACGACCTCCCGGCTCAACAGGCTGTCTTTTTCAGTCGCGAAATTGAGTGTCTGTTTCTCTCCGGTCAAACGCGTGATGGTCGCGCTGACCTTTGCAGCGCTGGTGGGAAGAGGCTTGCCTTTGTCATACAACCAGACTCGCAAACGAGGCTCACCGCCTTCCTCAGCGAGTAACGCTTCCAGCCCGAAATCCCCCTCCTTGAACAGCTTGCCTCCATGCGGCCCCTTGGTCGGGGCCTCGTGGTGTTCGCCGTCCGCATGACCCTTGTCGTGGTCGTGTTTGTCTCCACTCTCCTTGCCGTGATGCTCACCATCACTGTGTGCCTTGGCTTCAACGTGGCTGCCGTGACCGTGGCCGTCATCTTCGGCTGTCTTGGTTGCTTTGCCGCCGAGAATGGCGCTGCCCAGTACAACGCCCGTCGCAACGATCACGGCGATGGCGATCAGATGCTTCTTGCTGACATTCAGTTTGTTGGTATCGATTTTCATGTTTATTCCTTATTCGCTGGCTGGGTAGCATTTGCGCCAGATTCGCCGAGCACGCGGTCAATGTCCGCAGCCGTGCGATGCGCCTCAGCCAATGCTTTGAGGTATTGAGACTTGGCGGCAAAGTAGGTGCGCTGTGCGTCCAGCACTTCCAAGAAGTTGAACTTGCCGTTTTCAAATCCGACGGTGGCCGCGTCGTAGGCACTTTTGGCCCCAGGTAAAACATCTTGTTGCAAGACGTCGACTTCCCTACGAATGGATTCCAGCCGCTCGCGGGCTTGCAATACGTCCGTGCTGACTCGTATGTTCAAAGCTTGGAGTTCGTCCCGCGCCTTGTCTTCGCGCTTCAACGCTTCCAACAAGTTCCCCTGATTGCGATCAAACAGCGGCAAGGGGACGGAAACACCGAACAGCAGTTGATCGCGCTGCAGTTCGGTGGGGCGTTTCACCCCTAGGCTGAATGTGACGTCGGGTATCCGTTTGCTGCGCTCTACATCGACCAACGACCTGCGGCGCTCAACCTCCAGCTGCATACGGCGCAGCGTTGGCGAAGTGGACAGGCGCTGCTGGACGTTGTCGAGCGAAGGGACAGCCGGAAGCTCTTCCACGTTGCCCGACACGAGAGTAAATCGCGGTGGGTTGGCCCCTAGCAAACTGGCCAAGCGTGCCCGAGCATTGCGTTGCTCGCTCTGGGCCTGTGCCAATTCGACTCGCACACCTGCTTCGGCTACCCGTGCCTTGGTTTCTTCGACCGGCGAAACCTTGCCAGCTGCCACGCGTTTGGCAACAGCATCGGTAGCGCGTTTTGCCAGATCGACACTGGCCCCGGCCAATGCTGCGCGTTCCTGTTCCGCCAAAGTCTCGAAGAAGGCAGCGACCACGGCGGCACGAATTTCGACGCGGCGCAAGTTCAGTTCTTCGACCGCAATGTCGCGTCCTCGCTCTGCCGTAGTGATACGGGCGGCGCGCTTGCCACCCATTTCGACGGGCAGATTGATCTGCACACTTTGTGTGCGGGTCGCTGCCCTCTGGTCTTCCAGTGAGTACGCCAATTCGGGATTGGGGCGAGCTTGCCCCTGGATCACCTGACCTTGCGTTGCCTCGATTTCCCGCCTTGCGACAGCCAAGTCTAGATTGCTGTCCAGGGCTAAATCGATGGCCTTTTGCAGCGTCAGGATCGTTGCCGCTTCGCTCTGCAAGCCGTTTCTGACGGCTGAAGGATTGTCTTGTGCTGCTGGCAACGCCTGAGCGAAAGCTGCCCCTGCAGCGAGCGCTACGAGCAAACTCGTCGCAGCCGCAACTTTTGAGGTGCGGAGGACAGAGACTGACTTCCGTCGTTTTTGATTTTGATGACTCTTCAACATCCGATTCTCCAGTGATATTCAAATACACGAGGGAATCGGCGGAGAGCGATCCAAATGATCGCCTACGACGCCATCACATTAACCGCACGAAGTCGGCTTGACACGGTCACGCTCTAGCCGTATCCGTACATTGGGATGACGAAGGGAAAGGAACGCGCTCCCCACCGATCAGGCGAGGACGTGCCACTGAGGGCGTTCGAGGCGTTCAAAAGGGGGCGACGTGAGACGAGCCCCGTACTCTGCTGTATCCAGAGACGAGTCGGCCAGCGATGCAATCGCTACTGCCCCAAGCAAGGCCGACAAACATCCTGCGTGACAGGATGCGCAATCGGGGTCGCCACCGATGGTCTTGACTGAATCGGAAGATGCGTCTTTGCCATCCGCAGTCTTGTGCTGATGGTCATGGTGACCAAAGTGCTTGGCTGAGGTACCGGTTTCGTGTTGGCAATAGCTGGCTGCAGCCGCCCAGCTAAGCTGTAGCGGCACAAATACCAACAAAAGGATTGCCAACCATTTACGCATATGATCAAGAGTATAGCAGCTATAGACTTTCCCGTACATCTTTTTCTACTTGCTCGATTGCTTTCCAAGCAACCTTAGCCCATTGAGGACCACCAGCAAGCTTGCCCCCATGTCCGCAAACACCGCCATCCACATGGAGGCGTTGTCGAAGATGGCCAGCACTAAGAACACCAACTTGATGCCTAGCGCGAGACATATGTTCTGCCACAGAACAGCGTGGGTGCGCTTCGAGAGCCGTATCGTTTCCGGCAGACGACGCAGGTCATCGTTCATGACCACAACATCTGCGGCTTCCATCGCCGTATGGGTTCCAGCAGCACCCATGGCGAAGCCGATGTCGGCCTTAGCAAGTGCTGGTGCATCGTTGATGCCATCGCCAGTCATTGCCGTGATGCCCAGTCGCTGTTGAAGTTCGCCGATAGCCTGTAGTTTGTCTTCTGGCAGCAGGTTGCCCCGCACTTCGGCTATGCCCGCCAGAGAGCCAACGGTGCGCGCGGTCGCGATGTTATCCCCTGTCAGCATGACCGGTGTCACGCCGAGCGACTTCAGGTCGGCCACCGCTTGGGCGGAGGATGGTTTGATGGTGTCCGCCACCGCGCAGATCGCCATCACACGTTCGCTGTTAGCGAGGAGTGTGACCGTGCGACCTGCCTCCTCATGAACTGCGAGGCGGGTTTCGAGTTCAGCCGAACATTGCCCACGCTCCTCGATCCAGCGGTGGTTGGCCAGCGCGTAGGAATGATTGCCGATAACACCTTGCACTCCACGCCCTGCAACGGCTTGAAACTCTCCCACCTCTTGATCGGCGGTTGACAGCCCCTCTGCGATGGCTTTGGAAACCGGGTGATCCGACCGGCCCGCGAGACTCTTTGCAAGCCCCTCCAGCACCCGTTGATCAAGACCTGTGTCCACGGGCTCGAAGGCCACCAGTTTGGGCTTGCCTTCCGTGATCGTACCGGTCTTGTCCAGGGCCACAGCTTTGATCTTTCGCGCATCCTCCAAGTAAACGCCACCTTTGATCAAAATCCCCCGCCTTGCCCCGGCTGCCAAACCGCTGACGACCGTGACAGGTGTGGAAATAACCAAGGCACAAGGGCAAGCGATGACCAACAACACCAAGGCCTTGTAGACAGCCTGCATCCAGGTCAAGTCCGTGATCCACGGCGCTAGCAACGCGACGGCGACAGCCAGGATGAAAACGGCAGGGGTGTAGATCGCGGCAAACCGATCTACAAAGCGCTGTGTCGGCGCACGGGACGACTGTGCTTGCTCGACTGCGTGGATGATGCGCGCCAGGGTGCTGTCCGAAGCGGGCGCGGTGACACGGAATTCCAAGGCTGCAGACTGGTTGATGGTGCCTGCGTACACTTCGTCGCCAGGAGCCTTGTCTATAGGCAGGCTTTCCCCAGTCACAGGGGACTGGTCGATGGCACTCTGTCCGAGCGTGACGACACCATCGAGTGGAACGCGCTCTCCTGGACGGATGCGCACTGTTGCGTCGACAACGACAGCTTTGACGCCGACGCGCGTCCAACTGCCGTCACCTTGACGCACCTCGGCTTGCTCCGGTGCCAGCGCCAGCAAGCTCTTGATGGCGTTACGCGCCCGGTCCACCGCTCGAGCCTCGATGGCCTCGGCTATGGCATACAAGGCCATCACCATGGCAGCTTCTGGCCACTGGCCTATCAAGAAGGCACCTGTCACGGCCACAGTCATCAAGGCGTTGATGTTCAAGCGTCCTTGCCGCAGTGCGGAAAGCCCTTTACCGTAGACGGAGAAACCCGCCAGGGCGATGGCCACCGCGGCCAGCGCCATTCCAAGGGCTTTTGCTGGCCAACTATCTGGAAAAGCGAATGCCAAGCCTTCAGCCGCCACGGCCAGCCCCAATGCAGCAATCAATTTGCCCCATGAGGCCCAAAAACCAGTTGGCGCAGCGGCAGTAGCTCCATCCGATTTGTCTTCTACTCCGAGTGGTTCCGGTTTGAAGCCCGCTTTGCGAATCGCATCCAGTGCCAACCGCAGAGCATGATCCTCGGCAGCGATGGTCAACTCGCGGTCGCCCAAGTTGAACTGCAAGCCACGAATGCCTGCCACGCCGTCCAGCGCTCGACGGATTTCTGACTCTTCGGACGCGCAGTCCATGTTCGCGATCCGGAATCTATGTGGCTCAACAGCCGTTGCTTTAGACGCCATTGGCCCGCCCACGGCAGGCGATGCAGCGCAGCCACTTCCACAACCGCAGGCAGTGTCAACTTGTTGGCGTTGGTGAGTAGGGTTCATGATCTTCTCCTTGTTGGATGGATTAAAAACCCTGTAGCCACTACAATGTCAAGTACCTACAAATAAAATGGCGCAACTTTCTTGCCACCGCTCAAGGTGAAGATATGAAAATCGGTGAACTGGCCAAGGCGGCTCACACTCAGGTTGAGACGATCCGGTATTACGAACGCGAAGGATTGCTGCCTGAAACGGTTCGCACAGAAAGCAACTACCGCGTGTACGGCGATGAGCATGTTGACCGACTGTCCTTCATACGGAACTGCCGTGGGTTGGACATGACGCTGGACGAAATCCGAATATTGCTGCGCTTCAAGGACTCGCCTCTAGAGAACTGCGCAGATGTCAATGACTTACTCGACGAGCACATCGGCCATGTGGCCGCCCGCATCAAAGAGCTGAAAGCGCTAGAGCGACAGCTCAAGACCTTGCGGGAGAACTGCCGTAAACCTCAACAGGCCAGTCAATGCGGCATCTTGAGTGAGTTGTCCACCGCATCGCATCCCGATCAGGAGTTAACCACCAGCAAGGGGCATGTTCATGGGGCACACAGTCTCAAGGCAAAGCTTTGAACGAAAGGCATCATCTGCTTACATCGGGTCATGACATCAATTTTCGTGATGACGATGGGCGCACTGCTTTGTATGTGGCAGTTTATGAAACTTACTATGGGCTAGCCATACACGCTACTTGAGCGTGGCGCAGATCCAAACATTCCAGACAACGAGTGCGACTTACCTCTGGATATCGCCAAGTACTCGCACCTTTACAGACGAAGTAACAATACAGAAATGGTGGATGCATTGGTGAAGGCTGGAGGAAAGTGCAAGGAAGGCCCGTCAGCTAGGGAGCTCCTTGATGACAAGATCTATGATGGATTTGCACAGGCCAGCGCAATGAAAAACCTTCTTTCTCTGATCGATAAAGCTAAGAAGGATTAGATTCCCATGGATCCAGAAGGATTCCCGACCGCACAAACGACAAAAAGCCCGACCTGTCCTAAGACAAGCCGGGCTTCTGTTTAAGGTTCAATTGCTGATTGTTTTTGGTACCACCGCTGTACCTCAAGCAGCATCAGGGTGGTTTGGGCAGCGTCCTTGCTCAATTGAGCGCAACTCACCGCTCCCGCATCTCCAGCGGTAAGAGATAGAGCGTCGGCGGGGATGCTTGCAGCTCCTGCGGGAGCTTCGGAAACGGCGGACAAATCCCTGTCACCGGCTGTGGTGATGTTGCACACCCCGCCAACATGAGCATCAGGCTGGCGATCAGCCAGTAGCTTTGACCTTTTTGCGTATTCATTCGAGATTTCCTGCGTGATTTGAGATTGGGTCAACCGCACATCGGCGACGCGCTGCTCTTGCCTGGCCTGGGCCAGTGCGATCTTTTGCTTTTCGGCGTCCCAATCCTTCTGGACACGGGACTCGCCAACCTGCATCCCGCAAAGCAGCGCCATGGTCAAGAGAAGTGCGTCAAAGATGTGTGACCAGTTGGCCAGCAAGAATCGATTGAGCCAGTTCATGCCGCACCTCCGTCCAGAGACAGTAGGTTGTGCTGCTTGATCAAGCCAATGACCTTGTCCGCATAAGCCGGGTCGGTGGCATAGCCTGCCTGCGCCAGCGTCTTGGCAAACGCCTGGGCAGTGGTGCAAGCAAAGCAGGCCTTGTAGCGGGGGTTGCGCTTGAGGAACGTGGCGTGATCGTCGATGCTGGCCTGCCAACTCGGATACTTGCGCCAAAGGGCTGGCACCACCACCCACTGCCCCTTGATGAACTCCTTGGTGTTCAGGGTCAGGGTCTGACCGCGCCAGAGGCTATCAGCTTTGATGCCGAAGAGGTTGTTGCCGTTCCTCGCAAGGCCAGATTCTCCCCAGGCAGATTCAAGCGCGGCCTGCGCGATCGTGATGCTGGCAGGAACACCCGTGGCTTTGAATGACGCGACTGCGGCCGTGGTGAGCCGCATGATGAATTCACTGGGATTCACAGCATCCCCTTCACTTCCTTGGCCACCTCGTCGATCGAGTCATCCCGACGCTTGTCGATGAACGCAAAGGTCCAACGCACCATTGCCCACCCTGGCAGGCCACACGCAAAGATCAACCCACCCAAGGCACACAGCCCCATGGTTGAGAACGCCCAGTGGTGCAGTCCAAAGTGCTCGACGGTCATGGCGCCACCGCCGATGCTGGACACCACGGTGCTGATCAGCCCAACGGCCCACTCCCGTTTGTTGCGAGGTGGCGTCATCAACATGACCACCACTGCAGCCAGGGTGGCTCCACTGGCTGCCGCTGCGGCGGTTCCACCAAATGCTTTGTAGGCCACCGCTGCTCCGGCGACCCCGCTGCTTGTAGGTTCTGGCATTCGTTTCTCCAAAAGAAAAGCCGCCAGGGCGAACCATGGCGGCGGTTTAAAAACGGTACGGTCAGTTCAGGCTGCGACGACCGGGATCGGAAAGACCCTGGGCGGTCTATCTCGCGATGGTTTCACCTGCTCAGAAAATCCAAAGATGTCCTTGCGGTCATCTCGCAGCTCGCCTTCGATGTGAAATGGCACCAGCCCAGTGAGAAACTCGATACCGGCGGCAAAGATGGGCACTGCATCAGAGAAGGCGTTATCGCAGGACCGATCCCACAGGGGACCTTCCAAGAACATGCAGGAGCCTTGACAAATCTGCAGCATCGGGCAGCTCGGGCAGTTCTCTCTCTTACTCCAGTGCGTAGCGGTATTGAGCTTGACGGCAGCCAAGTCCGACACATGGCCGATGTGGTGGGGCTGGCCATTGGGCGCGGTGCTGGCCGCGCTCACGTTCTGGCAGGTCAGCACGTTGCCGCGCAGATCGACGGCGATGCTCTCCGTCTTGTCCATGCCGCACTTTTGGCCCAGGCTGGATGCCGGACGGCGGCTACGGATGGAGTTGACGAAGCTGGCCGTCTTGCTACTCACCGCCTGGACGTTTGCCGCTTGGCCGGTACGGATTTCGTGGAAGGCCAAATTTCGGTAGGCGTGCAGTTCACCTGGCCGCAGCGAATGGGCAATGCCTCCCTCGTCATAGGCGTCGACGAAGCTGCCCTCTCCGATGGGCACCGCTGGATCGCCGGTCAGCTCGATGAAAAAGCGCTGGATGGCCGCGCGCGATGCGTTCTCGCGGTTGACCATCGCGTTGAAGCTGATGCGCCGCTGTGGGGCAAGGCGAGCGTACAGCGCCATGATGGCGGCGCGCTGCTCGGGGTCCTGCAGCGGGTCGGGGCCACGCACAGGCTGGCCAGGACCATCGTGCGATATACCGACACTGAACCCCATGCGATCGAGCCAGTCGTTGATGTCATCGTTGAGCAGTGAGCCATTGGTGATGACGGACAGTTCAGCGTTGGGGAATTTGGACCTGATGGCCTCGGCCAGGGGGCGCATGGTCTTGATGTAGACCAGGGGCTCGCCACCCCAGAACTCGACCTTCTCGGGCGGACTCGTCACCCAGCTATCGAGGCCGTCGACGAAGGCCTGCACATCGCCGGGATTGGTCTCGTCAGCACGCGGTACAAAACGCTGCGAGCAGTATTCACACGCGTAGTTGCACGACAAGCCCAGGCTAATCTTGAGCATGCTCGGACTGGACTTGGCCAGCGGTGTCTGCTTGGAGACTGCGGGAGCATTTGCGCGTGCTGCGACTTCGACTGCCTGCACCAGTGACTCACCTGATTCGCTGGTCAGCTCGCTGGTAGCGTTGTCGTAGTGCAAGCGGGTGCGATGGCCATTGGCGGGGTTAAAGGCAGTGAGAATGAATTTGGCCATCAGACAGCTCCGTCGCGTGTAGCGAAGTAATCGGCCTGCGCTTGGCGCAGCGAAGTTTTGAAGGACATGACGCTCGCGACGGTTTGTTCGTCGGTCTTGCCAGCATTGGCGCTGGCATCGTCGATGATGTGCTGGACCTGCTCGACCAGCCCGATGGCCTCATGGCCAGGCACCAGCCCAGCCAGCTGAATGACCAGTGCGCTGAGCAGGTCTACCTGCTTCTCCAGGGAGGCCAGACTGTCAAGCGGGTTTATCTTGCGCAGGAGTTCGATCTTGGCCAGGTTGCGCGTCCCCAGCTTGTCGCTCCCCGGGAAGATGCCTGGCAGAACATCTCTTGGCTTGCCCGGTTGCACGACGTCAAATGGGCACTGGGCCATCAGGGCTTTTGTGATGCACAGGCAGGCCTCTTTGGCGCTGTCACCGAAATAGAACCAGCCCAGGCCATCTGTCAGGCCGTGCTGAGCCAGAATCGTGAGGCCATCGCGGCTGTCGACGTATTCACGCTGCGACACGATCCCGATGACCTCGTTTTCATACTGCTTCCCATACATCAGGAACTGCAGTTCGCCCTGCTTGAACAAGTGCTCCCCGATGTCGATGGATGCGGCAGCAAATGAAACGGTGTAGCCGTCTGCGGTCATCTCGACCCGCACGGCTTTGCTTTCGTCAACGCTGGTGCCGAAGGTAATGAGCTTCATGCGGCCTCCGCGAGCATTTCAAAGTGAAGTTCCACACCTGGGCGCTCGCCGTTGTACGGGAAGACAAAATGCGGCATGTGCGATGGGAAAACAAACGCATCGCCAGGCGCAGGCATTTCCATGTGGTTGATGTTGCCAAACACGCCACTTGCACGGCCGCCAAACAGCAGGTGTGGGTTGTGCAGGCAGAACATCCCCGAGTAGTCGCGCTTGGTGGGGTCAGGCTTGGCCGGGAAATCGAGCCAGAGCACACAGGAGATATCGGCATGTGGCTCGGTGTGAAACGGCAGGTGCTGGCCGTAGCGGAAGATGGATTCGCGTCCGACCATGCTGCTGACGTTGCACTTGAACTCGTCCTCGATGTGCCGTCGCAGACGACGGAAGATCGGTTTGAAGTACTCCGGATACATGAAGTCCAGGCTGTCGCGGTAGGTGCGCGAATATGGAACCTGGTGGTCGTTCAGGCGTTCATTGGCTTTGAGGGCCAGTTCTGATGCCTGAGCGACCTCCGAGGCACTCAGCAGCTTCTGAATGCGCAGCACCGGGGCCGGGAAGATCTTGTTCACTGTGCTCATGTGGCTCCCTGGTTTAGCAGTAGCAATCGCAGTTGCAATTGCAGTTGCAATTGAAGTTGTATTGGGTTCTCCGGACAGCAATCTGGCTGCCGTTGTCCACCAGTTCATCGCGGACAAAAGATGCACTGCCGCAGTTGGAAACTACAGATGTCGCGTTGTTGCTCACTGGACTGCAGTTTCCCGTGTTGCCCGGACAGTTGCCGATGAAACAGTTGGCGATGGTGCTGAAGAAGTAGTCGTGCAGCCAGCCGTAATTGGCGGTCCACATCTGGCCACTGTTGTTCATGTACATGTCCCAGTTGCCATCGGATTTCAGAAATCCCATGAGGCCCTGGTTGTGGTGCAAGAAACGCGTGCCCCAGTCCTGGTCCACCATGTCCAGGTAGTTGGCCGTACTGGAGATCTGTAGGCGCGGCACCGTGAGCGTGCCAGACATGGTGTCGCCCGTCTTGGCCACCCGGCTGGACAGATCGATCGGCACAGTGGAGTTGCCATTCGCATCTGGCCCATTGCCATTGACCGATCGCACAAAGGCCGTGGAGTCCAGGCCATCAAGCTTGTCGGCATCCGCCGCCTTGGCAGTGATGCCCAGGTAAGTGGCGTTGTGGTTGTGGCCCAGCGCGGCATAGGCCGCATCATGGTTGTGCCCGGCCAGCGCAAAGCCGGTCGAGTCAATTCCGTCGAGCAGGTCCGCATTGGCCACCTTGCCCACGGCGGCCGAAAGGTCGATGACCATCTTCCACGTGGCAGGACTGACCACGGTGAGGACATAGAGCTTTTGCTCATCGGTCCTGAAGCACGGCATGCCCTGCTGCAGGTTCACGGTCGGGAATGACGTCCCACTGGAGAGAGACAACGCCGTCTTGTCGTTGTTCAGGATCTGGGACAAGGAGTCCGAGAGCGTCGTGGAGGATGGGATTTCGGTGTAGTTCTGCATTTGGTTTCTTCAGTAACCCTGTGCGACCCAGGAGATGGCCCCGGTCACGCGTGTGCCAGAGGTGTTTTCAAGAACAGCGGTGAAGCCCGTGATGGAGACCGAACCCAGGATTCGGGGGACGGCGATGGTCGTGCCACCTTTGAAAGTCAGCGTGACTTCAGGTGCCACGCGGAACTGCCTGGTGAACACCACGGTCACGCCATTGGCGGCTGTGACCACCTGCGCCGTGCCCCGGTCAAACACATCAGGCACGTCCACCGTGACGCGCAGGCCATCGATGTAGCCCCTGTCCGCGTTGCTCGAAGTCAGGATCGCCCTGAAAAGTGCTCGCTGGTAGGTGTAGTCGCCTTGGATGAAATCCCGGAAGTTGGTGTACCCGGGCGGATGGCCCGACTCCAGGATGTCCATGAAGTCCTGCGCGGTGATCTCGGTGCTGGCCACGATCATGTCGCTGATCACCCCATTGGCCCGGCGCCGGTACTGCTCGGCCAGGCTCAGGGCTTCACTGAGCTTCAGGGTCTGGGCCCGGCGCAGCGCCTCGGCGATGGCAAAGCCTTCGCTTATGGCCAACCGATAAGCAACCGTTCGGCCCAGGCTTTCAGCAAACGAGAAGGCTTCGGCCACCCGTTTGACCTGCGAGCGGGCCAGCGCATCACTCATGCCAAAGCTTTCGCCTTGCGGCTTGGTCATGGCCTTGGCTGACTTTTCTGCAAAGCTCAGGTTTTCTGCGACGCGAAGGATGTAGGCAATGAGGTCCGTGTAGGTCTCGGCCAGCGCCAGCGTTTCGTACTTGCGCAGGGCCAGTTGCCGCGCCAGCCCTTCGGCCACCTGAAACACCTCAAACACTGCCTTGGTGCCGGAGCGGGCGTACTTCTCCGAGAAGGTCAGCGACTCCACGAAACGCAGCACGAAGGCGATCAGGTCGGTGTAGGTCTCCACGAAGTTCAAGGTCTCGAACTTGCTGAGGGTCACCGCCCGACTGGGCTTTTCTGCAAAGGCCAGGGTCTCTGAACTTCGCTTGATGCCCAGTTTCTGAACCAGCTCGGCAAAACTCAGGTCCGTGGCCACGCTCAGGGCGTAGACGGCAGGGTAAGCCGTTGACCAGTTCTTGCCTGCCGTGGCACTCCCCCAGGTGAACGTGCCTGAGGACCAGCTGTAATTGGGCCCCGGGGAGCTGGAGACGTTGACGGTCTCGGCCATCTCAGGCGCCCGATCAGCTCATGGTGAAGGTAAAGACGGCCGTGAGGCTGTCGTCCACCCCCTTGTTCACCACCGGGAAGACCACCCGGTCGAACATGATGCCTGCCGTGGCAGCATTGAAAACGCCCGCTTCCGTGAGTGCCCCGGTGGCGTCGCCCGCCGCGTAGCTGGCCGTGAAGGTGAACACCTTGGTGCCAGCAGTGTGGGCGTAAGTGGCCGCGTTGCGCTTGATTTCGGTGACCAGTGCGGTCTGCGTTGCGGCAGCAGCGGTGGTGCCAGTGCCCACTGCGATCCAGCCCATGACGCCAGGTCGGCTGCCCGAGTTGCCAATCGCGTCGGCCACGAAGTCAAAGCCGCCGTTGACGATGATGTTGTCCTTGTGGACCACTTCGACCTCGCCCGTGGGCTTGGCCAGCACCAGCGTAATCGAGCCTTTGATGCTCATGCCCTCTTCCATCATGGGTCATTCCCTTTCTTTGGGGTTTGCAAATGAAATGGGCGCCACACCTTGCGATGCAGCGCCCGTGTTTGGGGGATTCCCCGTTCAATAAAGCTTGAGTGCCGTGTACCCGGCTGTGGGTGCCAATGCTTTGCTGGCGCATTGCACCTCACCGCCCATCTTTCCGACAAAGAGCCTGCGCTCGGTGGCCGTCTGGCACACGCCCAGGCAGATCCGGTCGCTGACGTTCACGGGGTATGGCACCACGATCCGGTTGAAGAGCTGGTCCTCCAGGAAGAACGAGCCCGTGACCGCATCAAAGCCGACCAGCAGGCTCACCCCGACACCAGTGGCTGTCCAGATGACCGAGGTGGTGATCTGGTTGGGGATGAACCAGAAGCTCACATGGAAGATGCCGGGGATACTCACGGCCCAGGAAACCCGGGTCGTGTCCTTGACCAGCACCCCGCTGCCGTAGCGCCCATCGCCATAGCTCACGCCAACGGCCTCACCACTACCCGGGCTTCCATACCCCGATAGCGCCCCGTTGAGGCGCCAGCCATAGAGCTCTCCGGCCTGCAGCGCATCCTCACGCGCCATCTGAAACCGGGCCTCGATGCTCTTGAGTGCACCGTCATAGGTCCACTGCCGCTTGGCCGCATTGCTGCTCCAGATGTAGTTGGCCGTCGACCAGGTCTCCCGGTCGTCCAAAGTGGCCCCGATGCTGGCCAGCAACGTGTTCTGCGCCCGGTAGCTGGTCGGTAGACTCACCTCGAAGAGGTACTCAGACTGCGCCACCCCACTGTCCATGCGAAGCACATCCTCACTGTTGACCGACTCGACCGAGGCAAAGTGCTTCACCCCGGGGAACCGGGTGGCCTGCGCATCGATGGTGACCAGCAGGTTGGCGTTCTGGGGCTGGGCCACCACGGTGGAGACGAAGGTGGCCTCCTCCGAGTAGATGCCGGGCGATGCGATCGCCTTGATCCAGAAATTGCGCTCACCGTCAAAGCCCGAGGGCAGCGTGAAACTGCTGGACTTGACCTCGGCAATGAAGATTGAGGTGTCCCAGGCCGTGCCTTCGCGCAGCTCATATGCCACCACCTCCGGCTCGGTATTGGGCAGCCATCGGAACTCCAGCCGGTTAGCTGACTGCACCACATCGAACTGACGAACCGCAGCAGGTGCCAGTAGGGTCAGAAGAAAGGTGGTGACGTGCTGGCTGTACTTGCCCGAGGTGTCGAAGGCCCGGATGAAGTAGTTGTACTGACCAGATTCACTCTGATCGTGCACGAGCTGGGTGCCAGCGGTTTGCCCAACCAATGCACCAGCATCCCAGCCCGTGCCTACGCGAACCTCGTACCCTGCCAGATCGGCATCGGTATTGGCGCTCCAACGAAGTAGCAAATCGGTCGTGCGACGCAGCACCACAAAGTCCCGCACATCATCGGGGGGCTGCAACTTGCCCAGGATGGTTTGACTCAGTGTGGCCGATGCCCCAAGCTTGCCGGACACCCCTACGGCCCGCACGGTGAACACATAGTCCCCGGCCTCTGCGTTACGAATCTCTAGATAGGTGCTGGAGACGCGGGGCAAGGTGATGGTGTTGCCACTATTGACCCGGTAGCTCACCTGGTATTCCAGAGCACCGAAGACTTGCTCCCAGCCCACCTGAATGAGCACCAGCGCCTGATCCTTGACCCGGTAAAGACTCTCAGTGACCGTGAGACCCGTAGGGGCCACCGGCGTAGTTGAAAGCACCGTGATGTCACGCGGCTGCAGAGCCAGGCCCTGCTCGATGGCGTCGTATTTGCTCGGGTTGTGGGCCAGCGCCGTCACTTCGTGGATGCCCGGCTCGCTCTCGGAGACCTGCACCACCCTGAACAGTTGCGTCTCCACTTGCGTAGAGGCCAGCACCCAGATGGCACCCACCTGAGGTGCCGTAGAGAATGCGCTGGTCACACCAACCGTGCGGCCAGACAGAGATCCGACTTGACGTTCCTCCACTGCTCCCGTGGTCAGCAGCACAGAGATGCGCCACGATCCGGCGGGCAGGTCCTGATCCAGCGTGACGCTCACCGTGGTTGCCGCAGCGATGCGCCCACCCAAGCGCAGGCCACCCCGGCTGCTGTCTGCAACCTTGATGACATCGCCGGGACGAACAACAGCGCCTTCAAGCCCCGTGCGGAACGTGATGATTTCCGATTCAGACTGCTCGGAGTAGAGCAGCCACTTGCCCACCCGGTTGGCCTGGCCACGGGAGGTGCAGCCCATGGCCACCACATCGGCCTGCACCACGCCGTAGCGGGCAATGCCTGCCATGTCCTCGACGTATTCCACCTTCTGGCGGTAGAAATCGTCGGGATCGGTCCAGCTGACCAGGGCCACCGTGTGCCGTGCTTTGGCTGAGGACCCCTGATAGGCGAACTCGCCATCGATCACGTTGGCTGCCGTGAACTGGTAGACCGCATCCTGCGGCGCGTCCTGGGTCACGGTGATGGCACCGCCCGACCAGTAAGCCATGCCCCGAAAGATCGAGGCCATGTCCTGCACCACCTTGTAGGCCTGCTCTCGGCTTTGCAGGTATAGGTTGCAGGTGAAGCGCGGCTCATAGCCGCCCAAACCATCTGGCACCAACTCGTCGCAGTAACGGGCCACTCGGTACAGCGCCCACTTGTCCACTTGCGACTCGGGAATGAAACTGCCCAGCCCGTAGCGGGTATTTGTCACCAGGTCAAAGAAGCACCAGGCAGGGTTGTCCGTCCAAGCTACCTTGAAGGTGCCGTCCCAGACCCCGGTGTACGACCGGGTCTCGGGAAAGTAGTTCGAGGGAATCCGGACGCGCAGGAGTTTGAGGTCATAACTGCGCCGAGGGATCGATGTGAACTGAGAGGCATCCACCCGCAGGGCCATCAAGGCACTGTTGGGGTAGCGCAGCTTGCTTTCAATGACCTCGGTGTAGGACTCCAGAAACGTCTTGTTCTGCAGGCTGGTCTGCGTGGAGTCTGCCGTGATGCGGCGCAGACGAACATCCCACGGACCAGTGCCAGTCAAGGGGACGTAGTAACTGCGCTGGTAGCGCGAGGTGGTCTTGCCGGACACCGTGTCGGCCAAAACCTGCACATACCCGGCTCCATGCGCCTGCACGTCGATCGCGTAGCTGACAGAGGTGCCGTTGAGATCTCCATTGGTCGTGTCCTGCAGCGACAGGGTCGGAATGCTGACCTTGATGCGCACGGCATCGACGTCCGGGTCGTTGATGGATCGCACCACCGGCTGGCTGGACTTGCACTCCACACCGACGGCCACCTCGTTTTCTACCGAGGAAAAGCCGGGGATGTAGCTTTGCTGCTGGGTACCGGGTCGGGTTTCGAGCGTGACCCCCGTGAAGTTGTAGCTGCCATCCGGATTCTGGATCGGGGTGTCGTCGAGGTACACCGACTGCAGGCCAGAAGCTAGCCCTTCGATCTCCCCCTCGCAAACCAGGTCCACAACACGGGCATAGGCCTTGGAGCGCAGGCTGTCCGGAGCTTCCTGGGCCACACGGGCGCTACCGCCTCCACCCTTGCCGCCACCGCCTGCGCCGATGATCAATCCAGATTCAGGGGTGCTCATACCGCGATCTCATCCACATCAATGCCAGCACTGATCACGGCCGAACCAACGATCAGGCGGCCGTACCCCACGGGTACGGGATGGCCCTGCGCCGTGGTGTTGACCGCCCCGTTGAAAACATAACTGGGCTGGTTGCCTGGCCGCTCGGATGGATCCTGCGCCTTGGCCGTTGGAGCAATCATCTGGGCCACACCACCCAAAATCATCGAAGTGCCCACCGAATACAGCGTGGCCTGAGACAGGAACGAGCCTGCTGCGGCCCAGCCCATCGGGTTCCACCAGGACACCGCGATCAAGGCAGCGCCCAGGAGGATCTGGCCCAGACCGTTGCCTCCTGCCCCGGATACGACCGGGGCGATGGTGATGCGTTGCTGGCCACTGGGCTCGTGCAACTGGTCCAGGCTAAGGGCGTCACGCCCGGCTAACACCCGGTAGCCCACCCCACGTTCGCCCGAGGCAACCAGTTCTCGCTCGAAGCCGGGGAAGTTGGCGCACAGGGCGCGCACAGCCTCAGCGGCTGAGGCCACTGCCATCCTGTGGCGTCGCCCGAAGCGCTTGCCCAGTTCACCGAGTAAAAGAATCGTGACCATTCAGAAGTTGATGTCTTAGGGTGTGGGTGGTGATCTTTTGCCAGTAGCCGCCATAGACATCGCGACTGGACAGCCTGCCCTGCAGGTGATGCAAGATGAGTTCGTCGCCCAGGTAAATGGCAGCGTGATTCGGTACAGGCGATGCAACCTGCATCAGCAGGACATCGCCCGGATTCATGTCGGAGGCCTCCACCACGTGGAAACCCGCGCCAGCGAAGTTGTCCATGTACAGATTCCCGCCGCGCTTCCACCACTCGTCAAAGCGTGCGAAATCGGGCAGGTCAATGCCGCGCTCCTGGGCGTACCAGTCCCGGATCAGCGAGTAGCAATCGAGCACGCCATGCGCCCATTCACGGCCGACCAGCGGGGCGACATAGCCTTGCGGCTGCAACTCGGTCCAATGCGCAGCCGGGAAACTCACGATGAACCAGGGCAGCGCCGTGGCTTCACAGGCCACACGGTCAGCCTGGCTGGGGTCAGGACGCAGATTGGGGTGGGAATGAAACACCCCCACGATCTCGCCAAGTTGGTCGGCGCGCACATAGTCCTCGGGGTGGATCACAAACTGATCGGTCCCCACGCCGATGTTTCGGCACGGGACATAGGTCTCCCGGCCCTTGTGAATGACGAGCAGACCACATGCCTCGCGGGGAAACTCCCGAGCAGCGTGGGACAGCGCCAGCGTCTGGTTGGTCTCGAGCATCACCGGATCAACCCCGCTGCAGGAAACCCGCCAAAGGGCAACTCGGCGTTCGCCCCGAAGCGCTTCTGACAGGACATCAGACGTTTGCCACAAGCATCCTGCGCTCGTGAGCTCACGGTTTCGTCATTGGCATTGAAGTAAGCAGTGCCGGTGTAACCACATTCAGAGCCACGGTAGAGCCAGGGGCAGACGTTTTGCACGATCTGTCGCCGGGGCAGAGACACCCCTTCCAGATCAAAAGCGGCCGCCAGCTCAAACTCGACCACATCCCGGGTTTCACGCGACTTGCGGTCAATGAAATACACATCGTCGGCAAATTCAGCCGTGGCGTCCGCTGTCGGATTGGCCCCAGAGATAAAGTTCACCGCATCCAGATACTTCAGGAGCGTGCGCTTTCTGGTGACTTTAGCCCCCACGAGGTCCTGGTAGGACAGGATGAGCGCGGTGATGCTGCCTGTGACGTTGGCCACCTTGAGCTTGGGGCGCGGCACCTGACCGTTGCCGTTGAACTCGAAGCCTTCGGCTTGAATGGGAAACGGCTCGTAGGTGTTGCCCTGCCAGACCACCTGACGGCGCAGCTCATTGGTACCCGCGTGAAACCGAACCACCCCCTCGTTGAAGAGAGACAGGTCCAGCACAAAGAGCTCGATGACCGCGCTCGGGGCCAGCTTCTGAATTTCTGAGGTGATGGCTTGGCTGGTCATGAAAGATCAAACACCTGCCGGAAGTTGGCGTGGATGTTTTCCAGATTGGGTTCTTCGATGCTTCGGCTCCATTCCTCACAGAGGAACTTGCCCGTGATACCGCTCGGGGTGGTCCAGTCAAAGGACTGCACCGCACCCCGTGCGCGTAAAAAGTTGTCGATCGCAGCAGCGTCTACCGTGGACTTGCCCCGAAACTCGAGCGACCAGACCTCCGGCTGCGTGTTGATGCCGTAGGCCAGGCGCTGCTCGTAGCCATCCCCAAAGGAAACCTTGCGGACATTGGGTTTAACGGTGAGTGATGCCCCGATCGAGGCGATCCAAGTGAATGTCGCCATGGAAATCCTTCAATGCGTCACTGCCGACGCGGGTCCAGCAGGCCACCGGCCCGCTTCTGGTTGAGCAATTCCTGACGCACCGCACTGGAAATCGCCCTGCCCAGTTCCTTGCCTTCGCCCGCATTGGTAGTCACCCCGCCCTCGACCACATTGACCGAAACGTTGAAAACGTCCCCGCCCCCAGATTGGGACTGGTTCATGGTCACGGGGATCGAACGGCCGTCTGGCAGCGGCACATAGGCTTCGGCCATGGATCCCTCGCCAAAGACCGCCAACTGCGGTGTGGTGGCCACTCCGCCACTGGCATACGCCCGCAGCGGTAAGGGACCGGTCGAGGTCATGACCCCGCCATCGGCAAATCCAAACAGACTGCCCAGCGCCTTAGCCATAGGAAGGGTGACCGCGCGCTGGATCTGGATGCGAATCAGGTCCGAGATGATGGAGGTGGCAAGCGACTTGAAGTCCAGCTTGCCGGTCATCACGAAATTGGTGAGTGCGTCCGTCATGCCGTTGAAAGCCTTGGTGGTCACCGCCTCCATCTGCTTGCCCACCTGCTCGGTTTCCTCGCCGAGCGTGCGGAGTGCTTTGGCAAACCCAGCGCCTGGGTCTGACAACTCCAGCGCTCGTTGACCCAGTAGCTTCGCGCCATCGGCCGCCTGACGGGCAGCTTCCTCAATGCGTCGGAAGGATTCGGCCAACTTGTCATTGCCCGGGGTGGCTTCCACCAGTTCCCGAGCCTTGGACGCGAAGTCGGCCAGCTCATCCGCACTGGACTTTCGCGCAGCCGACAGACGGCGCAAGGCGTCGATCTCGCTGATCGAGCCCGTCTCACGCAGGACCTTGATCTGTTCCTCGGTCGAGCGCAGCTGTCCCTGACTCCTGGCCACCTGCTCCTGCAAGTCCTTGAGCGTTTCGCCCGGCAGCTTGATCTCGCGCTCGAGGTTCGACTGCTGCGCCTCGCGCTCGAGCCTTTCACGACGCAAGGTGATCTCTGTGAGCTTGTCCTGGAGCTTCAATTTGTCCTGGGTGGTCTTGGCCACAGTGGCCAAGCCCCGTTTCAGGATCGATTCTTCCTGCGCATACAACTCGCCAAGACGGTCCGTGAATTCCTGCTGAGCGTTCAGCCGTGCCTCGCTGGCTTCCTTGTAGCTGATGTAGCCCTGCCCCTCGTACAGATCGATGATCTTTTGCCGGTCCTTCAGGAGGCCCGTCTCGACATCCGTCAGCCCTTGCAGCTGCTTGATGTCACTCTCGATCTTGGCCATGGCCGCAGCAGTGAGTGCGCCAGTGGCTGAGTTGTAGTTGAGCTTCGGTTTAGCTGCTTCACCTGCTGCTTCTGTCTCACCCCGGTTGATGGCGTCGAACCGTTCCTTGACCGCATCGGCCAAGAGCGGCATCTTCCACAAGTCAACGTAGGTCTGGTTGGCCTTCTCGACAATCGCATTGCGCTTTTCCAATGCGGTCTTGAGGATTGCCTGGTTCTCTTCAGAAAACGGGTTTAGCCCTTTGCCACCAGCGAGGAACGTGCCTAGCAATTCGATGTCGGCCCATACCGCCTCAAAACTGCCAGTGACCGCTTTGGTCATCTGAATCACGGCACGCAGCGCATCGATCACGACAGCCATGCCATAGGCCGCATCTTGAGCCCAGGTCTTAAGCGTGCCGTCATCCCGCAGCTTGACCATGGCATCGGCCGTGTTATGCGTGCCCAGCATCACAGCTTTGAGCTCACTGACTAACTCTTCAAGGGCAGGCAGTGCCGCCGTCACGATGGTCTGTGCCACAAAGTTGTGCTCGGCCCGCATACGGCCCAGTGCCTTGGAGGCTTTTTCGGCCGACTCGATCTCGGCCTCGGTGAGCCGGATATTCAGGTCCTGGTTGGCAGCCAGGTCCTTAAGGAAGGGCAGCAAGCCAGCACCTGACTTGCCGAACAGTTCGAGCGCAATAGCCGTCTTGCCCGCCCCGTCCTCAAAGTTGGACAGTTTCAGGGCAATGTCGTTCATGACCTCGGCAGGATCGCGCAGGTTTCCACCCGCATCCTTGGCCTTGATACCCAGAAACTGCAGGGCCTGCGAGGCGCCCTTGGTTTCATCATCGACTCCTGCCAGCCCCTTGGAGAGCTTGGTCAGGCCCACCCCGATCTGTTCCATGGCCACACCAGAAATGGTGGCCACGGGTGCAAAACCTGACAGGGCCGTGGCGCTCGCCCCGGTCTGCTCGGCCAGATCCTGCAGAGCAGCCACCGTTTCCAGCGTGTGCATGACCAGCTCTTTGAGCGCGCCCACCGATTCCACGCCAATGGCGATGGCAAAGGTGGTTTTGGCGACTTCTGCGACTTTCTCAAGGGAGCCACGCATGGATTCAGCGTGACGCTCCAAAAGCAGCGCACTCTTGCCCAAATCCTCCCGGAAATCGGCCGTTTCCGCTGCGAGTTTGATCACCAGAGAGCCGATATCAGCCATGTTGCTTGCCTACCTTATGCGCGAACTTTGTGCGCGAACATGGCCTTGAATCGGGCCACATTGAGCTGGGTTTCATCTTGAGGTTGTTGGGGTTTCGGCTTTTCGAGGAATGGCATGAAGTCCTCAGGCTTGAATGGCCCCGCATCCTTGGCCCGGTGGGCATTTGCAAACGTGGAGGCAACCACACCCGATCTGTAATCGGCCCGGTAGTCCCCAAAGGGCTCGAGCTGGTAGTACGCCATCCACTCGGTCAGCTCGTCCGAGCCCATCGATGCGAGCATCTCGCGCACCGGCAGGCCCAAAGCCAGCGCCAGCCGGAACACAAAGCGCCGCGAGGGATGGGCGATCAGTCGTTTTTTGCAGCGTCCACCTGATCGGCGCCAATGCCGTTCAAGCGCTGAGACACAGCAAACACACGGTCCAGTGCCTTGGCACTCTTGCCGCCGAGAGCTGCGATGTCACCATCGCTGAAAAGGCGGCTGCCAGTCTCATCGCACAGGGTGAGCGAGACCAGGCGGGCACGGACGTTCTCCAACCGGCCCTCTTTGCCAATCAAGCTGGCCTCAAAGGCGTCGCGGTCGGTACCGGTCATGGTGCGAACCTGCACCTCACCGCCCCACTCAGGGACTTGGACAGTTTCACGGGGCAGATCGTCACTCTGCAGGATTTGTTCACGGGTCAACATGGGGATATCTCTCTTTAAGCTTCGGTGATGTCGCCATCGATTTCGATGGTCACGGAGGCCTGCACCACCGCGTCCACGCCGCCTTGCACGCTGAAGTGCGTGACATAGCCGTAGAAGGTCCAGGTGGCAGGGTTGGTGTCGGTAAATGTGATCTTGAACTGGCGACGCACGCGGTTGGCGCGGTCGGTTCTCAGGCCCTGATGGACCAGATCGTCGGGGTTGTAGTGCAGGGTCAGAGACAACTGACCCTCGTCACGCAGGCCCACGCGCTTTTCCTTAGCGGTGGAGGCCAGGTTCGTGACGTCGATCACGGCGGCCTGCCCGCCAGGCCCCTGAAACGAGACCACGTTGGGGATGGTTTCAAAGGCGGTGGTGCCAAACCGGGCAATGGCAATGCCCTGCGCGGTAATTGCGGTGCTGCTCATGCATATGCTCCTTGTTTTACGGTGAACCCACCGGCCGGTGGTAGGTGTAGTCCACGCTCACCCGGTACAGCCGGGCCTGATCTTCAAATTCGGACAGCCCCATGCGCACATCTGCGACGGTGCTCTTGTCTGCCAGCAGCGCAGCCAGGACTTGGTCTTGCAGGTGCAAGGCCTCCTGGTACGTTCTGGCATAGGTGTCGACCTGCACGCGCACGCGCTGCAAGCCATGCGGCCCATCAATGCCGAAGATGTGCTCCTGCACGATGGGCGTGTAGACGATGGCTGGGTACTGGGTGTTTTCTGCAGCGACAAGCGCGTAGACCTCACCACCGGCCAAATCCTTGATGGCATCAAAGAAGTCCTGCATGGCTATTTCCTGTAGAGGTTCTTGGCTTCCTGCTCAATGCGCTCACTCAGCCGGTCCTTCATGGCCTGCACCGCTTCGCGCCGCTTGGCTTCCAGGGCTGGCCGAAGGAATGGCCGCGCGCGCATCTTGCGAGTGCCAAACTCCACAAAGCGCCAGTACCAGGCATCCTGAGACAGGTTGCCCTTCTTGCCTTGCTTGCGGAACTTCTTACCGTGTCGCACCGTCACGAAGAAGGTTTGGCGCGTGAGGCTGGAGAGTTCAGGGATCTGCTTCATGATCACCGAGCGCTTGAGCGTTCCGGGTGGTGGCTGGTTGGGCCCCAGGACCTCGGCCGCCTTTGGGGCTCTAATGCGGGCTTCATCGCGGATGACTTTGGCTCCGGCATAAACCGAAACGCGCAGGCCGTTCTTCGCCACCCGGTCGGGCAATTCGCGCAGGGCTTTGGCCAATTCAGCCAGCCCCTCGACCTTGAAGCGTTCATGTTTAGCCATCGTCCAGCCCCTCGCTGGCCAGCAGGACAACCAGGACGCGTTTCTCGTCCTCGTTCAGGGCCGAATGGATGTTGAAGATCCGCGACCGGTAGAGCACCCGGTACTGGGCGACTTGCTGAGGGTTGTCAAAGATGCTCTGGTAGCGCACCGTGATCTGGTGCGTGAGTTCGGCCGAGATGCGACTGGCGATCGCGGCTTCACGGCCAGACAGGGGCTGGATATCGGCCCACACGGTGGCCACATCGATCCAGGTCCGACTGGGTGCGCCCAGACTGTCTTTCACGGTGCTGGGGCGCTGAATCTTGATGCGTCGGCCCAGCGTTCCGGCTCCGATGGGGTTCATATCAGGGGTACCTTGTAGGGATCGAGCAGGCCATCGATGAAGGGCAGCGGATCAATACGCCCTCGAGTCATGGATGCCACCTCCTCGCGGTGAACGTAAAGAGAGCCCACGCGCAGCTTGATCCAGGTCTTGATGCCCTCGGGCACCGCTGCGGCGCTCCCGTATCCGGCATCGAAGATCACGCTCACGGCCCCGATCTGGGGCAGAGAAATCGGCCAAATCTGCCCGAACACCGGGGTAATGCGCGCGGGCTCGCAGGCGTTGTCGACGGTGTAGTTGGCTGCTGGCATGGTCTGCCAGAGGCCTGCCATGTCGAGATAGCGGATCTCCACCACCGACGCCAATGGCGACTTGGGCAGCAAAACAGCATGCCCGGGCAGCGTGAAGGTCTGCCCTGCGGGCACCCCCATCAGGCTGGGTCCGGGAAAGCTGTCGAGCACCATCCGCCAGCGCGCGGTGACGAATTGCCGGTTGGTCAGGGTCTCGGCCGCCTGGCGTGCCGCCGAGATCAGGACCTGTATCAGGCTGTCGTCGTCATCGAAGTCCACCCGCAGGTGGAGCTTGGCCTCGGCAAGCGAGATGGGCTCCCCTGCGGGCGGAGTAATCAACTGCATGGGCATGTGATTGCTCCACCCTCAGGCTCAGACCACCTGCGCGACCGCAGCCTGGTTGCTGGCGTCCCCCGGCGCAAAGCGGGGGTTAAAGCCCAGCAATTGCGCCGCCGTGAGGCTGGCCGCAACAGCCACCGTCAGCGACAGACGCACAAAGGCGTAGCCGTTGGTGATGTCCAGATCGTCGGGGCGCAGGTTGATCAGGGCCTGCTTGTTGTCACCTGCGGCCTTGACGATCTGGGTGATGGCTTTGCCCGTAACGTCCTTGGCACCCGTGCCAGAGGCGTCAGTGGCCTGCTGCAGCTTTGCGTCCAGTGTGGCACCCGTGCCCAGGACGCCGCTTTGCACAAGCGCCAGAAGACTGTGGTGGTTACCCGCCGAGATCCAGCCGGTGGTGACAGTGCCCACAGCCTGGCTGGCGGGATCGATGGTGGCCAGAACCGAGAACAGTTCGCTGCCTTTTGCGTTGGGAAACATCAGAGTTCTCCTTCAAAGTGCGGGGACGATCAACGTGCGCCCAGTTGGACAAAGGGCGACATGGTCGTGCTGCCCTTGGCGGGGGAGATCGGCGCAGCGATCTTGGATTGGCCGTCCATGCGGAACGTGGTGCGGAAAGCCGTGAGGTCCGCATCGAAGTACAAGTGCATGGAGGTTGCCGTTTGCATGCCACCGGCTTTGGTGATGGTCTGGTAGTACGACAGATCGGCCAGCAGCACGTCACCCGCAGAAGAGAAGGTGTTGGCGTGTTGCGAGACGAAGACAGGGCGGCCAAGCAGCATGCCGTAGGGCGAGACCTGGATGCCACCCGGGTTCATGCCCGTGGGCAGGTAGATCGGGTAGTTGCCCAGCGTCAGCGTGAAGAGCGCTGGCAGCACGTCGTTGTTGACGATCCACACGGCCTTGCCAAACGAGCCCGGCGGCAGGCGCGAGATCATCTTGGCCAAGTTCTGCGCCAACAGGGTCTGCGTGGTCTGTCCCGATTCCTTGGCCACTGTCACCGTGGTGGCGTTGGTCATGCAACCCACCGGCAGGCCCGTGCCCGAGCCGAACAGAATCGACTCGTTGGTCTTCCAGCGAATGGAGGTAGCGATCTTGTCGGGCAGGTAGGTGGAGAGCGCATTGGTGTCATCCAGCAGCTCATCGGTCACCGGCACCAGGGCCATGAGCTTTTTGAGGCGCAGAGTCGACAGACCCAGGACAGGCTTGGTACCCACGGCCGATGCGGCTTCGCCTTGCCAGTAGGCTCGGATGCCGTTGGTGCCCCAGGGCGTGGTCTCGTCCTTGGGGAAGGCCATGGTGTTGCCCGTGATCTCGACGTTGTCGGTCATCGGCAGCAGGGAATCCTCGCCCAGCGAGAGCTGGAAAATTTCCTGTGCGAATTGCGGGGGCACGAGGAAACCGCCATCTTGCGCCGCGCCTTCACTGCCAAACGAGGCAGGGGCCACGGCACCGCGATTCATGCCAATCAGCAGGCGGTCATCGATCGAGGAACCAGGGTTTTGAGCATGACGGACAGTTTTAAGGAACTCGCCAACGCTTTTGAAGCCATGCTTGGGATCCGATTCGGCGTTGCTCACCACCGTGATCACCGAGCCATTGGGCAGTTGGGCTGCGTGGCCCATCTGCGCTTCCTCGGCAATCAAGGCCGCTTCACGGTCGATCGCGGCCGAGGTGGCTTCGATCCTGGCTTTGAGGGCTTCAAAAGCACTGACCTCTTCTTCGTTCATGTCGCGCTGCTCGGCGGCAGCGATATCGGTCAGGGCGCGTGCGTCCTTGACCAGGGTGGCTTTGCGGGCTTGCAGCTCGCGCAGTTGCTTGCTCATGGGATTAACTCCAGAAATGAAAAAACCGCCTGGTCGAGATGACTCAAGGCGGCGACAGGGATGACGACCAACGGGTCGCAGGAAGGCGCAACCCTCAACGGAGGGCTGCTAAATGAAATGGATCAGATCAGCGCAAGAGCGTCACGGGCCTGTTTCAGGTGGGACTGACTGCGTGGCTTGGTGCTTCGCACGCTGGCCTGCATCTTGGCCAGCACATCGTCAAAGGTGGCAATGCCGTCGACCATTCCAGCGGCCAGTGCGGCGTCTGCCCCAAGCACACGACCTTCGCCCATGCCCGAGCGCACTTCGCTTGCCGAGACACCACGGCCTTGGGCCACGGCTTCGATGAAGGCGTTGTAGTAGTCATCCACACGGGACTGCATGAAAGCCTGAGCCTGTTTATCGAGCGGAACATACGGGTTGCCCTCGACCTTGAACTTGCCCGCCGAGATCAAGGTGGGCTTGACCCCTTCCTCTTCCAACGCCTTCGAGTAATCAAAGTGGGCCTGCCACACACCGATCGAGCCCACCTCGCCACCCGGGGTGACATAGAACTCGCTGGCCGAGCAGCCGATCCAGTAAGCGGCCGAGGCCGCCAGGCTGTTCGCCACGGCAATGACAGGCTTTTGGGCTCGGGCCTTGACGATTTCGCTGGCCAATTCGGAGACGCCATAGACGCTGCCCCCGGGACTGTCGATGTCGATCAGGATCTGGCCCACCGTGTCGTCGGCCAGCATCTGGCGCAGGACTGATGTGAACTGCTGGGTGCTGGTGCTGCCCGGCCCGGAGATGTCGTCGACCATGTTGCCGCGCTGCGTCACCACCCCGTACAGGGGCAGCACCGCGATACCGGTGCCCGTGCTGGCGGCTGCCATTTGCTTGCGGGTGTCACGCAGCACGCGGTCGGTGTTGACCTGAAACAGGGTCTCGTCGCTTGGCGGCTCGCCCGCAGACCAGCGTGTCAGGATGCCGGACATAGCCTGCAAACGCTCGGGCATCAGCGCCCAGGGGGTGGTCAGGAATTCTGAAAGCAGAAGTTGTTTGTTCATGTGTTCATTCCAAGTTGAATCAGAGAAGCGGCCAGTGCGGCCTCCTCAAAGGGCTGTGTTTGCAGCTGCGCCCAGGCGCTGACCTTGCTCACCTCAAGTCCAAAGGCCTGGGCAATCAGGTCGGTTTCGTTGGCTCCCAGGGAACCCTTCTTGGCGATGCGCCGGGCTAGCCGGGCTGAGTTGGACTGCACCAGCTTGCGAAAGCGCAAGCTCGATTCCTGATCGGCGGGGTCCGTTTCGTCCTCGGTAGGCGCCGGATCGGAGGATTCGGTCTCCTGCTCAGCCTCTTCGGCATCCTCTTCCTCCACCATGTTCAGTGGGCGAAGGGGTTGGTCCAGGCCTTGCAGCGGGTTGAGGTTTTCTGCAATGCGTGCCTCGTTGCGGGTGAGCCAGCCGTTCTGGATGCCGCTTTGGTAGTAGGCCGAGCGGCTGGCTGCATCGCCGCGCATCAGGTTGGCAAAGTCGAACTCGACTTCCAGCTGATCGCCATCGAGCATCAGATCGGATTCGATCGAGGCCTCCCAGCGTTCGGCCCAGGGCGTCATGGTGTGCATGACAAATTCCAGACTCTGCTGCTCGATGTTCGAGAACGTCGCGCGATCTAAATCGGCAATCATGTGTGGTGGCACACGGAACATTCGAGCGATATCTGTTATCTGGAACTTGCGCAGCTCCAGGAACTGGGCGTCCTTGTTCGTGACCCCCACCTCATGGAACTTCATGCCGTTTTCCAGCACCAGGACTTTGCCCCGGTTGGAGCCGGACTGCGCCGCCTGGTAAGAATCCCTGAACACCCGCTTGGCCTCAGGGTCCTTGAAGGTGCCGGGAAATTCGATCCAGCCGCCCGTGGGTTTGGCGTCGTTCGTGAAGAACCTCGCCCCGTAGTCCTGAGCGGCCAGGGCCATGCCCAGACTCTCGCGGGCCAACTCGATGGGGCTCATGCCCATCAGACCGTCCGAGGACAGGCCGCGCAGGTGCCAGATCTGCCCGCGTGGGAATACGGTTTCATCCCCGTTTTGCATCCGAACCCGGTACCGAAAGTCCCCGCTGTCCATCACCTCCACGCGCACCCGGTCGGGGTGAATCGGCATGAGCTCGGTGATTTCTCCCTTGGGGTTGGCGATGATCTGGCAGAAAGCATTGCCCCTCAGGGCCAGGTGTCCCTGAAGCATCTCGCGCCACTCAAAGGGGTTCTGGAACCGGTTGGGCTTGCGGGCAAGGAGGCCGTAGAGCCAGTGATCGGTCACCCGATCCTTGCCTCCGTCTTTGCGCTGGCGGTACACCACCACCGGAAGAGACGCCATGGTCTCCGACAGGATGCGCACACAGGCATATACCGCTGCGAGCCGCAACGCCCCGTCAGGCGAGACGCGCATGCCTGAGGCGCTGCGCACCGACACCGGCTCAAAGAAGAAGTCTCCCCAAGGGGATCGGTCACTGCTCGAAGCTCTGAATCGATCGATGAATGTGAAAAGTCCCATTGCCTCAGAGCACCATCAACTCATAGTCGGATCCGAGCACCACCGAGTCCCCCGGTTTGATCGCCCTTGAGAGGGCCATGATCAGTGCCACGATGCCGTCTATCTTGTTTTCTGCTCGCTCCTTGCGTGGATAGATGTTGTCTTTGACGTCCAGGTGCGCCACCACGTTGCTGGCCATCCAGGCCAGTACCGGGTCGCCGTCATGGACGAGCTTCTTTTGCAAGACCAGGGCTTCAAGCGTCTTCATCGGTTCGCTGAAGTTCAGCACCGTGGGGCGCACCTCGATCATGGGCAGGCCCTCGGCCAGCATCCGGGTCGAGAGCTGCGTGGCCTGAAACGGGTCGAAGGCCACCGCCTGAATCTCATAACGGGTGGCCATGTCCAGCAAGTCCGACTCGATCCAGCCGAAGTCGATCACGTTGCCCGGAGTAACGATGAGCCGCCCCGAATGCATCCAGCCGCCGTACTGGCTATTGCCTGCGCCGTTGACCGTGTCCTCGGGCAGGTAGTACTTGCCAAAGGTCACGTAGGCGTCCGAAATCTCCGGATGCCGAAACACCGCTACCAGGGCGGCAATGTCCGTCTTGCTGGCCAGGTCCAGGCCAATCCAGCAGGGCTGACCTTCGAATTGATCAATGAACATGCCGTTCTCGGTACAGGCGTCCCAGGAGCGCATGTCCATCCAGGCTGTGTCGGCGTTCACCCATTCATTGAGGTGCTTGGTCTTGAAGTTGTTGACGGCGCTGGGCAGCTGCATCGCCTTGGCCTGCAGCGGCCCGAGCACCTCGGACCTCACCGAGATGCCCCAGTTGGGGTTGGCCTTGATGAGCGACTCTTCGGTTGTCCAGTCATCCCCATCGTCCAGGCCATAGATGATCCCGAACTGGGTGTCATCCTCGAACACGCCATCGAGCAGCTTGGTCACAAAAGACCGAACCTCGTAGCAGATGCCTGCGCGGTTGCTACCCGCCGTGGTGATCACCCACAAGAGCGAGTTGTCCCGTTTGCCGGTTCCGGTCTCTACCACGTCATAGACCGTGCGAGTCTTGTGGGCGTGGAGTTCATCCACGCAGCCAAAGTGAATGTTCAGACCGTCCAGCGTGGAGCCCTCGGCCGAGAGCGCCTCAAACTTGGAGCCCGTGGCCATCACGTTCATGTTGTGCGCCCCGACATTCACCGAGAACCGGTTGCGAAACCCCGGGCTGCGGCGTGCCATGGTCTGCGCATCCCCGAACACAATGCGGGCCTGGTCACGGGTGGTCGCCAGCGAATAGACCTCAGCACCACCTTCACCATCGGCTGCCAGCATGTACAGGCCCACCGCAGACGACAGAGTGGACTTGGCATTGCCTCGTGGCACCTCGATGTAGGAGCGGCGAAAGCGCCGCGTGCCATCGGCCTTGACCCAGCCGAACACCGTCGAGAGGATGAACACCTGCCACGGCTCCAGCGTGATGGGCTCTCCGGCAAGCGGGCCCTTGACGTGCGGCAGTCGCTCAATGAATGCGCACAGGTTGTCCGCCGGGTAGTAGGTCTTGCCGCTCTTGCTGGTGAGCTTGGGATTGAAACGGTAGGGGCTGGCCTTGCCCTTGTACTTTTTCAGATCACTGAGTTGCCTTTGGCAGGCGGCCTTCACCCACTTGCACGCCAGGATCTCTCCGGCCACGACTTTCTCTGCGTACATCTTGGCAATGTCCGCATAACTGCCTTGAGCCATTGAACTTATCCCGCAATATCGGCCCAGGGGTCATCATTTGTCCCAGGCTCTTGTGCAACATGGACCCTTGAGCGTGACGCGGGCGTGAACCCCATCTCAGCTTCGTAGCCCTTCATCTCCTGGGCTAGGTCCCGAATGACGTCCATCAGAGGCGAACGGCGCAAGATGCCGCTGGGGGTCTTGATGATCATCCCCGCCACCCCCGAACGATTGATCTTGGCCAGCGCCTCCCGGTACAGCCCGGCGCAATTAGCCCAGCGCTCGAGCACGGCCGCATCCAGCGAAGACAGCAGCCCCGGCGGAGCGTTCTCTACCGCGTAGGTCCACGCTTCCTTGGCGATGTCGGACATGTATTCCGGCGGATCGCCCAGCTTTCCCATTGGGCGGGGCTCGTTGGGGTTGGTGCGGCACTTTTGCAGCGTCCCCTTGATCTTCTTGACTGCAACGGGAAGGGGTTTACGACCGGCCATGTGGACTAAAAAAAAGAATTTCAATTTGCACGCGCAAAAAATTGCGCAAGCGCACGCATCTGTGGCGCCAGCCTGTAGAGATTCACCCCCCTACCCCCTCAGGAGGGGGGCTGGTTGCGCAAGGATGCCGTCTCTGAGGCGGTCTTGGCGTTGTGACAGGGCACGCACAGGCTTTGCAGGTTTGAGCGATCAAAGCGCTCACCGCCTTGCTTGACCGGAACGATGTGATCGACCACGTTGGCGGGCTGGAGCACACCCTTGGCCTGGCACCTGCAGCAAAGCGGGTTATCCCGTAGCACCGCTGCACGCGTGTTACGCCACCTGGTCGACTGATAGAAGCCCAACTCGGTGTCGAACCCACGCCGCGCACGCCCGTACTCACGGTGCACTTGGGGCTGACCGACTTTCCGGCCAATCTAAAAGGTGCCCCAGCGCTGGGCCAGTTCGTTCTCGTTGAGCACCCGGCGATCTCCGGGTGACAGGGTGTTGATCGCTTCTTGAGTCGATCGGGTAAGTGAGGTTGCCGTTGCTGGCATGGATTACTCCTTTGACGTTGTTGAGGAACAGGTGTCATTGGAGATTTCGGGTGGCGAACATACGAGGGACCGATTGGCGAACCACGTGGAAACTTCTGGTTCGCCAATGCACCGCCACAAATGAAAACGGCGAGCACTTGGCTCGCCGGTGGTAAATTTGCCTGATGCTCAGGCACGAAGTTTCTGTGGTTCAGATGCCCTTTTACGGACACTCTTAGGTGAATGTCTCAGACCGAGCCAAGGCAGAATCCGCCCCCGTTGGCTCACGTCTTTCCCGCATACCACTCATGACTACTGTTGACAACACGTACCACGAGCAACATCACGGGCACTTCAATTAGCACGCCGACCACTGTGGCTAGTGCTGCGCCGGATTCAAAACCGAACAGGCTGATTGCGGCGGCCACCGCAAGTTCAAAGAAGTTGGACGCACCGATCAGAGCCGATGGGCAAGCCACGGAATGCCTCTCTCCAAGCTGGCGGTTAAGCCAATAAGCCAGCGCCGAGTTGAAGAACACCTGGATCAAGATGGGCACGGCCAGCAAGGCGATGACAAGCGGCTGCTTGAGAATAGCCTCACCCTGGAATGCAAAGAGCAGCACCAGCGTTACCAGCAGCGCCGCGATCGACCAAGGCCCGATCTTGGCCATCGTCGCGTCAAATGCTTCCTGCCCTTTGGCCAGTAATGCCTTGCGCCACAACTGAGCAAGCATCACGGGGATGACGATGTAAAGCACGACCGAGGTCACCAAAGTGGCCCACGGGACGGTGATCGCGGAGATGCCCAAGAGGAAACCCACCAGCGGCGCGAACGCAAACACCATGATCGTGTCGTTGAGCGCGACCTGCGAGAGCGTGAACAGCGGGTCGCCATTCGTGAGACGGCTCCAGACAAACACCATCGCCGTGCAGGGGGCTGCCGCCAGCAGGATCAGGCCAGCGATGTAGCTGTCGAGCTGGTCTGAGGGCAAAAGCGGTGCAAACCAATGGCGGATGAAGAGCCAGCCCAGAAACGCCATTGAAAACGGCTTCACCAGCCAGTTGACGAACAGGGTCACTCCAATGCCGCGCACATGCTGCCGCACCTCACCCAGCGCACCGAAGTCCACCTTCACAAGCATCGGAATGACCATCACCCAGATCAACAGACCTACGGGCAAGTTGACTTGGGCGACTTCCATAGCTCCGACGGCCTGGAACACGCCGGGAAAAAACTGCCCAAGCGCTATACCCAGCAAGATGCACAGGAACACCCACAGCGTCAAGTAACGCTCGAAGAGACTCATCGGAGCCTGGGCCGCAACCTTTGCCGTGACTTCACATTGAACGCTCATGGTCAACTCTTGGCCAGATCGCGGGCGGTTTTCTCGATGGCCATCTTGCTCAAGCTGCTCTGGGGCAGATTGACAAAAATGTCCAGGCGCTTGCGCATCATGTGCAGGGTCTGCTTGAACGCCTCTCGCTTTTTGTCGTCGTCGCCCTCAACCTCGGATGGATCGGCATAACCCCAATGAGCCGTCGCAGGTTGGCCTGGCCAGAAAGGACACACCTCACCAGCGGCGTTGTCACAGACTGTGATCACCAAATCCATATGAGGAGCATCAGGCTTGCCGAACTCATCCCAGCTTTTGCTGTAGAGACCTTCCACAGGTAAGCCAGCCTTGGTCAGCGTTTCAAGTGCCAGTGGGTTGGGCTGCTGGTTCTCACGCGGGCTGCTGCCCGCCGAATAGGCTTTAAAACGCCCTTGGCCGAGGTGGTTCAGCAGGGCTTCGGCCAAGATGCTGCGCGCTGAGTTGTGCGTGCACAAGAAGAGGACATTTAAAGGTTTGGATTCAGTGGTCATGTTGTTCTTTCAGCAGCAAGAGGATTTAGAGGAAATAGCGGGGCCGCAGCAACTGGCTGTTGCAACCGTATTCGGGGCGCAGCATGCTGCAGCAGTTGGCTGTGTGGGTGCGCAACATGCCGCGCCAGAAGCGGGTTGAGAGGCCTCGTTAAAAACTGGGATGTCTCCAAGGGTATGGAACTGCTCCCAGGCGACGCCTTGCGGGTCAGTGATCCAGTGTTTGTCGCTGCGGGCATAGCAACAGGTCGTCTCGCCTTCGTCGAGCATGGCCATGTCGGCGTTTTGAGCAGCCGCCTTCATCTCAACCAACTCCTCGGCACTATCAACTTGGAAGCCCAGGTGGTCGAGGCCAGGCTTGCTGCCTCGCGTTGAGATGGCGAAGTTCACCCGAGGGTCTTCAAGCATCCACTTGGCGTAGTCAGTTTCGATCCGCGCAGGTTGGGCAGAGAACAAGCGTGAGTAAAACGCGATGCTCGCTTGCAGGTCTTGGACATGGAGGTGTACGTGAAACCGTTTCATGTTCGGTACTTTCAGCATTGGCAGTTGGTGGATGAGGCGTCGAGGCAGGCCTCGGCGCCCTGGCAGCAGTTCTCAGTGAGGTAGGCAAGCAGACCATTCATCTGGTCAAACTCGACGCGGTAGATCAGGTTGCGCCCACTGCGCTCCTGGCTGATCAGGCCCGCGCCCATCAGCTCTTTGAGATGAAACGAGAGCGTGGCGTTAGGCACCCCTAGCAGCTCGCCCAACTGCCCTGGCGTCGCACCTTGTTTTCCCGCAACCACGAGGGAGCGGAACACCTGCAGGCGGTTGGGCTGGGCCATGGCGGCTAAAGCTTTGACGACGTCTTTTTCTTCCATATTTCCATTATCGTAAAAATATATGACAAAAACAAGACACCTAATCCAAGAATTCAGAGGGCTGCTATCGGACGTTTACCATCAAAACAGGCGGAACCAAATCACACAAAGGCAAGCATCTTTTTTTGCTTCTCCCAGTCGCGTGGAAGGGGCTCATGACGCCCACGGATCATCTGCAGATTCAGATGCCGTGGCTGGGAACCATCCAGGATGGCTTCAATGATCTCGGGAGCCAAATTCGCCATGCGCAGGACCTCCGCGACCCAGCCCGGCTCCAGCTTGAATGCACGAGCCAGATCTGTCGCCGTGGCGTACTTGCCCTCATCAAGCAAGCGTTGCCAGTAAAACGCCTTGCCCAGCGTTTTGATCATCGGAATGTCCATCCCGCCAGACATGACGTTCGCACTGGAGCCTGACGGTGGGGTCAAGAGCTTGCGGTTTTTTTTGCGACGGATCGTCAGCGGGACCATCGTCACACGTTGCGTGCCGTCCATGATTTGCCGCGCAGCCCCACCCACTTCAATACGCACATTGCGCAACCTTGGGTTGCCCTGATATGCATCGTTAGTCATGCCATCACCTCCTCTGCATACTCTTTGGCCTCTTCCACGTAGGGGTGAGCCACGATGCTTGGATCCAGTCCGATCCAGCCATCCTCGCGCCAATGGATGTCCAAGCTACCGTCCTTGAAATCCACGCGCTCAATGAGCAACTGTGCAATGCGCTGTTGCTCCGCCGGAAACAACTGCTTCCAGACATCGGCGATTCGTCGCATCGACACCACCACCTGGTCTTCTTGAAGATCGGCTCCGGCACTGTGCTGCAGGCATGAGCGCCACACATCCACATGCCCTTGGCTTTGCTGGCTGCGATCTTGTCCCGGATGCGTTCGCCCGTGACTTCACGTTCAAACTGTGCAAAGGACAGCAGGATGTTGAGCGTCAGCCGCCCCATCGATGTGGTTGTGTTGAACTGCTGGGTCACCGAGACAAACGAGACGTTGTTGCGATCGAAAACCTCAACCAGCTTGGCAAAGTCAGGCAAGCTGCGCGTGAGACGGTCGATCTTGTAGACCACCATCCGATTGAACCAGCCGCTCCTTAATGCGAGCTTCTATCTCATCGGCAACGCTTGCATTAAAGGAAAGAACCAAGATCTCCTCAGGCGAGGCATAGCCCTTTTTCACCAAGTAGCCGACCTTGGCCACGAGCACTGAGGTTTTTCCCGACCCAGCTGCAGCTATAACCAAGTTGCAGTCTTCCATCACGACGGTTGCCACGCGCTGCTCGAGGGTCAGTACACTTGATTCCACAGAGCAGAAATACTCATCGTGCAGCACCGTCTCTTGGGCCACAAATTTGTCGTTGCGAGCCTCAATAGCGCTGTAATCGCCGGAGGTGACTTGCTCGAACAACTTAAGGTCCGGACCTAAGGGCTCTAGGTCAGGGGCAAGCAGCCCTGATTGGTCTGGGTGCCAATGGGAAGCATGAGCGCCTGAAATGGCCAAGGCCTCGCGGACCATCCTGTTGGACACATAACGGTCGCTGGCCATGGCGGCTCTCAGTGCCTTGATTGAGGGCAGCATAACGCCAAGGGTCTTTGCGCAGGCGGAAATTTCCTCTGCTAGTCGCCGCGACATTCCACGCAGGAAAATTTCCTGATCACCTTGTCCAAGCCGCAAGTGACCCCAGAAAAAAGCCGGGGCCACGGAACAGCATGTTAGGTCACTCCAGCCATAAAGTCGGTCATCTACACGCAGACCTTCAGGGACGACCTCCAACGACCAGGATCCTCCGAAAAGAATCCGGGAAAAAAATCCAGGGGTCCAGTGTCGTGCCATTCACAAATGAGATTAGTACTCCTCGGATGATACGCATTATGTTTTGCAGCTTTTCCATCGACGACTATTGACCGACATGTGCCAGATCAACTGGTCGTCATCACAAAAATACAAAGCTAGTGTTTACAAACATTTGCCCCTTGCTGCCCCATTAAAGAATCGAAAACGTGGACTTCTCTTGCAAATTCTCAGAACTTTGTGTGTGACAGCACACAAACCACAAGGCGCGCCTCAGCAAGTCGATAGCAAAACCTTCGTATCCGACACACGCGTAAGTTGTTGCCTGGAAACGCGTTCTGCGTGTGCCACAGCGTGAGGGTTTGAAGAAGTTTCGTGAGAAGAGAAGGCAGAGTATGAGATTTGGGGGGCAATACCACCTCAAGTACCGGAGGGGGTTGGCACACGTAGAATTGCGCCGCACCCCGCGTGCTCTGGGGATGGCCCAAATGAAAACGCCCAACTGAGAACAGTTGGGCGTCTTGGATTGGTGGCCTGGACGGGAATCGAACCTGTGACACGCGGATTTTCAATCCGCTGCTCTACCAACTGAGCTACCGGGCCGGTAAGGACAAGATTGTAGCAGGACTTTTCCTTGAGGATGCCTGCGGTGTTCAAAAAAGTGCATCACCGGCTGGTCGAAATCTTGGCTGCCATTTTGCTGTGCCAGCGTCTTAGCACAAACATTGCAGACTTTTTGAGCACCATGCTGGGGTGCGGATGCGCCACCGGCTTGAGATTGACCGAGGTGGATGAGCGTAAAGAAGATTTACGTTTGAGTTGGATTTGCTGCCGTGTTGGATTTATTTTTTTGACGGATACAAACATACATACTTTGGCTCGTCAGATGGGCACATCCATGGCGGCTGGAAAGCCAGCTTGAGATTATTTGCGTTTTGATACCATTTGTAAGGTTTTCAACAAAGTGGCATTGTGCAAAGAACAAAGAAATGAGTTGCGCAAGCATTTATTGTCTTTAATGTCCATTGCTCCTGTACGAGGTAATCATTGATGAAGATCATAAAAAAAATTCAGTGTGCAATTTCAGCAACTATCTTGCTCTTTGCCGTCGAAGCTGTAGCCCAAGAAGCAAAACCATTTGATGCCTCAAGTCTGATGATTGTTGATGTTCATCGACACGTGCAACGCTGGATCTCTCCGTCTGAGCTGGACGCGGAAATGAAGGCGCTCAATATTGGCTGGGCGGGTGGCGTTGGAGCCCCATACGGCCCATGGGATACACAACCTTACTCACGTCTACTTGGCAACAAATACATTGCTACTACCGGACAAGTTACCTTAACTGACATATATCGCCGCAAAGGAGTTAAGGGCATTGAAGATGCTACTACCCCCGACTACGTTCAACTCATTGAAGAGGCAGATCGGCTTTTTGCGGCCAAGCAAATTAAAGGTATAGGTGAACTCATTCTCAATAACCAAAATAGCAACCCCAACACTTCCTTTCAACGCAAGGCAAAAATAGACTCAGATGGTATTCTTCAATTGCTAGAAGTTGCCAAGCGCTGGGAGGGGTTCGTTAACATACATGCGGAAGACGACCCTAACTCGGTTCAGGAACTACAAAACATCGCCGCTGCGTACCCATCTGTTCCCATTATCTTGGCGCACTGCATGTTCACATCAAACACAGGATTGATAGATGAACTGCTGCTCAAACATTCGAATATATATTGTGAGATGTCAGCCCGCAATGACGCTATTTTTATGAATCAATATGCAAAGCAGCACGCCGATAAATTTGATTGGATTGTCTTCGACGACAAAAATCTTCAGACTAAATGGAAAAATCTTATCGAAAAGCACCCTACCCGATTTATGGTGGGCACTGACACATTCAACTCTTGGGTAGATGTGAAAAAGACAGTACGACAGATCAGAGGCGGACTCCTGCAGAACTTGTCCCGAATAACAGCGAAGCTCGTGGCTTCAGAAAATGCTATTCGCGTAATGAAGTTAGAGCCGTAAATATTTTTAAAAAAGTAAAGTAATTATTCGCAGTACTTGAGCTATGTGGATAGCCCACCAGATTGAACGGACTCAGGTGATTCGTCGCCTCATTCGTGAACGAATCAGACCGTCAGAATGACTTGCTCAGGCATAAATTAATTTGACGCCTACTTAGTTGCAGTCGGGTCAGGAAAACCAACCACGCTGCCAACAAAGTCCAAGAAAGCGGATACAGCCCTCGGATCGTGAATCACTTCGTGCGTCCGTTGTCCATCAAGCACCAAGCTGATTGTGTTTTCCTTATCTCGTCCCGTGAAGAGCCCTCCATCGCATTGGAAACTGTCGTTGAGCCACGGGTCATCTTTAAAACGAATAGCAAGTAATGGTATTTTTCTAGGCGGACGTCCAATCACTTTTGGATTGCAACCCCATCCTGTAATGACGTATGCCGTTACATCAACCCGCTTCATGATGCCCACAGTTATTCCACCTATGCTGTGACCACTGACAAGCGTAATATCTTTGTCAACAAAGGGCAATGCCCTAGCCTTTTCTAATCCATAGTCAACTTCTTCCAGTCTTTGCTTAAGTATGGGAAGCGTTACTTTCGTAAATTGAACCTCACCTGCAGCATTGCCACCACAAAGTTGGAAAGAGTTCGCACGTCCATAGTAACTTGGCATGAATGCCACATACCCACGAACAGTCAGCAGCTTTGCCTGCTCAATTTGCTCCTGCCCAATGCCAAAGCAACCGTGCACCAGTAAAGCAAGAGGCATAGGTGCATCAAATTTCAACGTCGGCAACCGCTCTACGACTTTATCGATCCGGGTAATCTCCCCAGCAGGTATGCCCAGCTGCTTAGACAAGTCTTTGGGCAGCATCAGTGCGCCTTTGAGCCAAGTACGTTGCAGCTCTTGAGCATCATCGGAAACGCTACTTGTCGAGCTGCCCGCAGCCGTATTAGCATGCGACTGAAAGCATGCCAGCATAAAAGTCAGCGTGACTAAACTTATCTTCAATGCACCAAATACTTGAATCATGATCAAAACCGGTTTTTTATTGCTCACAGCAATCATTTTGACAGGCTCAGCCTTGGCTCAGGACAGGACCACCGTTTCCGAATTAGGTATGCGAGGAATACCAGCATTGACACAGGACGAACTGACCGCTTTGATTATCGGGAATACATTGCGACACACCAAGCTTCAAGGCTCTCAAAAACTGGACATGCATTACAAGGAGACTGGTAACAGAGTCTTTTATTCAGGTGCAGCCAACATTGGTATGCGATTTGAAGGCTGGTACAAGATCAAGGACGGTAAACGCTGTGAGCAATCCAGTGGCGGAGGTCAAGAAGTTTGCTTCACGCTTCATAAGATAGACAATGGAAAGCACTACTTGTGCGATGCCAAAGGGCAGTGCGATTGGACGCTGATCTCGGTAAAAGGCAACCCGCTTGGTATCGAATAGTTAAGCGTCAATTTTCTTTAATCGCGCGAAGCTGCCCAAGCTGAAATAGCTCTACAAGCACTGATCCCACCGCCCAACACTCAATGTTTAGCCGCTAAGCTAAAAGCTTGCCGTAGGGCTGACTTGCACCCACTTTGCAGGAGGCATTAATTTTTAATCTCTAGCACCGAGCTGACTTTTTTAATTCGCTACGCTACCAACTGAGTTACCGGGCCATAAGTCAATTTGTAGCACTGACTGAGCAGATCTGACGTTCAAACAACATTGAGAAACCCATTTTTGTGACCGTATGCGGCAAACGACGGCTTGATTGGACGCCGCAACGTACACAAAGGACACACATTGCATGCGCCCATCAAAGCGCTATCTGACCGCAGACGAAATTGCACAGATAATTTAATGTCTTACAAAAATAATCTATTTATGAAAAAAGACGAGGAACATTCGTTCCACTTTGAAGCCTTACTTTTAGCTGTTTTGGCCGGCGTCTTGTTTTGTGTCGTGCACTTGCTCAATGGTTGGCTGCTGTCATCGTTTGAGATTTCAGACCACATCAGTTTTCTCTATCTGCCCAGTTTTTTGCGCTTGGTCAACGTGCTGGTATTGGGGATGGTGTGGGGCAGCTTGGGCACCGCTATAGGCTGCCTTCTTTTGATGCCGTGGTCGCAAGACACCGTCTTTCTGAGCCTCGTTAACGCCACGGCATCAGCAGGCTGTGCGGCTTTAGCGGTGATGCTGATGCGCTTCATGCAAAAAAGACCGCTGTCATTGGCGCGTTTTAGCGACTTGCTGTCACTGGCCTTGCTGTATGCGTTGCTTAACGCCTTAATTCACCACGCACTGTGGTCGATGCTCGACCCTTCACAACTGGTCAATCCCAATCAATTGGCGTTCATGATGGTGGGCGACATCAATGGTGCGGTGATCGGCGCGCTGGTGTTGCGCTGGCTGGCTCGTCACACGCGCTTGGTGGCTTTTGCGCGAACGCGGGCCACACAAGCGCCTCTCAACGAGACGGACTCAGACCTCAAAAACTAACGATCTCAAGCCGCGCGTTTGGTTTTGGACAGGTCCACACCCAATTGCTTGAGCTTGCGGTAGAGATGCGTGCGCTCCAACCCCGTTTTTTCAGCGACGCGCGTCATCGACCCGCTCTCTTGGTTCAAGTGATACTCAAAGTAAGCGCGTTCAAAGGCATCGCGCGCTTCACGCAAGGGCAATTCCAATTCAAAGCTTTGATGCGTAGGCGGCAGGACCACCGCCTGCGAAACCGTATTCGTTGTTTTAACCCCATCGCTGCCAACTTGATGGGCGACCGGCGCTTTCAAAGTACCGGCAGCGGGCTTACGCAAAAGACCCTGCTCAACCGCCTTCAAGAGCTTTTGAAGCGTGATGGGTTTTTCTAAAAATGCGTGAGCACCAATGCGTGTCGCCTCGACCGCTGTGTCAATGGTGGCATGACCACTCATCATGATCACGGGCATGGTGAGCAACCCCGAACCGGCCCACTCTTTGAGCAAAGTCACACCATCGGTATCAGGCATCCAGATATCGAGCAACACCAAATCGGGCCTCGCCTCTAAGCGCGCGGCGCGGGCTTGTGAGGCATTTTCAGCCACTTGAACCGCGTGACCTTCGTCGTTAAGAATTTCAAACAACAGGTCACGAATACCTAACTCGTCGTCCACCACCAATATGTTTGCCATGTCTGCCCGTGTCTCTTTGCGCTTGAAAAATTATGTGTGTTGCGAATCTGCAACTTGGAATGATAACGACACTTGCGCCCCGACCACCGCACCTTCTGATTCACGGTTCTTCAAATCGATGCGCGCATTGTGTTCATCCGCAATTTTCTTGACCACCGCCAAGCCCAAACCTGTCCCTCGGCTCTTTGTGGTGACATAAGGCTCAAACGCGCGCTTCAAAATTTTCAGAGGAAAACCGGGCCCGTTGTCTCGCACCACCAAGCGCACGCGCCCCGAAGTCGGCACCCATTGCGTGGCAATCGAGACTTGGGGGTGGTCGCTGCTGCCCGTCGCATCTTGCGCGTTCTGCAAGAGGTTGTGCACCACTTGGCGCAATTGCTGCGCGTCGCCTTGAATGAAGGGACACGCTGCATCGAGCTCGGCATACACCGGCACAGCCGCGTTTTCGCTGCCATAGAGCTGCATCACATCTTGCACCAAGGCATTCAAATCTAGCAATTTGAGTTCGGCCACGGGCAGGCGCGCATAGTCGCGGAACTCGTTGACCAAGCGCTTCATCGCATCCACTTGATCGACGATGGTTTTGACGGATTTGTTCAAAATCAAGCGCTCAGGCTCTTCGACTTTGCCTTCGAGCTTCATGGCCAAACGCTCCGCCGACAGCTGAATGGGCGTGAGTGGGTTTTTAATTTCATGCGCCAAGCGACGCGCCACTTCGCCCCATGCCTGCGCACGCTGGGCAGACACGATTTCAGAAATATCGTCAAACACCAGCAAACGGGCGTTGTTAGGCAACACCGCACCACGCGCCAACAACGTGATGTGCTGGCGGTGCTCATCGGTCAACTGCACCGCAGGGCTCATGGCGGTGGCATGCAACTCAAACGATTGCTGCCAGTGGTCCAAGCCGTGCTGGCTGCGTTCCCCCCAAAAACCCTCAAATTCATCTTGCACATGTTTGGCAAACTCAGCCAAGCCCTCAATCTCGCCGAGTACACGCCCCTCCCACGCCGCCAAAGGCACACGCAAGATTCGCGTCGCCCCTGGGTTGGAGGATTGAATAACCCCTTGGTCGCTCAACACAATCACGCCCGCGGTGAGGTTGTCCAAAATAGTTTGCAAATTGGCCCGCGAGGTGTGCACTTGTTGCATGCTTCGATCGACGGCCGCCCGAGCATCTGACAACTGTTGGGTCATATCGGCAAACGAGCGCGTCAATCCGCCCAGTTCATCACGGCCTTGTAATGCGGGTTTGGGGCTCAAATCGCCCGCCGCCACATCACGCACGCCTTCAGCCAACATGAGCAAGGGACGCGCTAGTTGATTGCCCAGCAACACAGCCAGCAGCACCGCACCAAACACCGCCAAAAACAAACTCAAGGTCAAGGTACCGATGTACATGCTGCGCAAGCCATCGCGCCCCAAAGCGCGCTCTTGGTATTCACGGTACGCCGCCTCCACCGCCAAGGCATTGCTGACCAAGGTGGGGGGGATGGCTTTGGTCACTTGCAAAATTCGCACTTCGTCGAGCAAGCCAAGACTGGAGGGCGCGACCGTCACCCAAGCCCGAATACGCGCTTGCGCTGTGCCTTGTGCGTTGGCATCTTCTAAGCCCTCAATCACAGTCACGATGCCCTGCGCTTTGACCTGCTTCATCTGCGCCGAAGACGGTCGCACCGGATTGATCTTGAAGCGCGACTCGCCCGCACTGGCCAAGGCCTGACCGGAGAGGCTCCACAAAATCGCGTCATCGGCGCCCAATTGGTCACGGATGCGATCCATGGCCAGGCCAGCAGAGGCATCGGGTAAATCGCTGATTTGCACGCTGGCGTTGCGGGTTTTTTGTCCCAAGTCATTGGCCAAGGTGTCGAGCGTGGCACGCCCCAAACTCAAGCCCGCATCAAGCGCACCCTCCACCTTCACATCGAACCAACTCTCAATAGAGCGCGACACGAACTGGTACGACACGCTGTAAATCAACAAGCCCGGCAACAGACCCACAAGCGCAAAGGTAGCGGCGATTTTCAAGAGCAAGCGACTGCCGAATTTACCTTGACGCAAACGCAGCACCAAGCGCACCGACAGCCATGCAATGACGCCCATCAATAAAGCGGCGACCACCACATTGAGGCCAAAAAGTTGACGGTAGTTTTGCTCGTAAAGCTGGCGGTTGTCAGTGGCTTGCGTCAACAAAAACAGCAGCACCAAGCCCAAAGCCAGCACCACGGCGGCGCTGATCACCAATAACCAACGGAACTGAAAGCCAGTGAGCTTGACGCTTTTGTCTTGCTGCGTGGTCACCGCCCGGGCTCCAACACCAAGCGCATCGATTTGTTAAGGTTCAAATTCCACTCACTCTGACCTGCAGCGCCAATTTGCAAAGGACGTGGCAGTTGGCTCAAGTCCAACTTAAAACTCACGCTGATATTTTGTTTGGCGTCCATGTCGACATCGGACACTTGTGCCACCGGCCATTGGGCGATACGACGCACGGCGCTCATGGCCTCGTCCACCGTGTCATAACTTTGCGCCAAACTCATGCCCAAACCACCGGCATTGAAAGGCCGTGGTGAGACGTTGACACGCCAACGGCGCGTTAGGGGCATATAAAACAAACGCACATGGCGCTCGGCGTGTGCGACGCGTTTGTCATAAAAATACCAACGCTCACGCGAAATATCGACTTCGGTCACGAAATAAAGCGACACGCCTTTGAGCAAGGCCTCTTCCAAGGGCAGGGGCAGGTCGAAATGCAAGTTAGCCGAGACGGTCACAGCACCATCCACCCGCTCGACTTTGAGCCCTTGCAAATCCACAGGCGTATCAGCCCAAACGCCCCCCGCACTCAATAGGCCGAGGGCCACCAGCACGTACAGACGCAGGTGTTGCACAACCCTCGCCCACAGGCGGTCAAAGGGCTGGCGTTTTTTCCAACAGTGCGTAGTAGAAGCCGTCATGATCACCGGCCAGATTGTCGGTGAGAGTCGGGCTTTGCGTGTTGTTTTGCGGCCTCAAATGCCCCAAAGAAGGCATCAAACGGGCATCGGTGTTGTGTTCAAGAAACGTTTTGAGCTGACCGTCGCCCTCCGCCTTGAAAACCGAACAGGTGCAATACAACAAGCGGCCACCAGGACGCACCATGGGCCACAGCCGTTTCAGCAAATTTTTCTGAATGGCAGCGAGTTGCGCAATGTCAGACTCGCGGCGCAGCCACCGCACGTCGGGGTGGCGACGCACGATGCCCGAGGCCGTACAAGGCGCGTCCAACAAAATGCCGTCAAACACGTCGCCGTCCCACCAGCCCTTGGGCAATGCAGCGTCAGCCGCGATCACGTTCGCGCGCAGACCAAGGCGGGCGAGGTTTTCAGCCACACGCTCGCAGCGTTTGGGATCAATGTCCAAGGCGGTGACTTGCGCATTGGCGGGCAGCATTTCCAGCAGATGTGCGGTTTTGCCACCGGGTGCGGCGCAAGCATCCAACACCCGCATGCCGCCTTTTTGTGCAGACACTAATCCGGTTAACAACAGTTGCGCAGCGCACTGGGCCGCAGCATCTTGGACGGAACACAGGCCTTCGTCAAAACCTGGAATGTCACGCACCGATCGCGCCTGCTCAAGCACCAAACCTTGTTCGCCAACGGCTTGGGCGATCAGCCCTGCTTCATGCCAACGCGCTTGCAACGCATCACGCGTGATGCGCTGTGTGTTGACGCGCAAGGTCATGGGCGCGGCTTGGTTGTTGGCCCTCAAGATATCTTGCCAATGCGTGGGGTGATCGGTCTGCACGCGTTTGATCCACCAAGCGGGGTGATTCCATTGCGCTTGCACGTCGTCGTCGGTGGCGCGCACCAAGGCATCGCGCTCTCGCAAAAAGCGACGCAAACAGGCATTCAAAAAACTGGCGTTGGATTGCAAGGTGCGCGTGTTCTTGGCAGCCTCCACGGCTTGATTCACCAAGGTATGGGGTTCGTAAGGCGCGTGATCAGGGTCCCACGCCAAGGCCAAGGCGGTGCACAACAAGGCATCGGGCAAAGGCGGTGGTGTACGGCTTGCCAATTGCGCGCGCAAAGCTTGCGCGCGGCCCAATTGACGCAGCACTTGAAACAACAGCGCTTGCACGCCGGGTCGCAAAGAGGGCGGCACCGCATCGAGTGCCGCCGTGCCAGAAACACCTCGGCGCACTTGCGCCACGGCTTGCGCGACGGCTTGCAGCTGCTGCCAAAGAGGCACAGATGCGCCTGACGTGTGAGGTGCTTGTGTCATTCGAGAACGCGTCCTGCTTTGTACTTAAAAACTCGGGCCAGCAACACGGCTGGAAACATGGCGATGGCGTCGTTGTAGAGGCGCACCGCTTGGTTGAACCGCTGTAAATCGGGTTGGATGGCAATGCCCAACTCACGCCAATGCTGGGTGAGCTCGGTGGGCACCGACACGTAATAGACATCGGGGTGCGTCAAGGCTTCCCAGGCATCTTGCAAATCTCGGCTGGTCGCTACCAAGGCAACGGCGGACGACGGGTCTAGCGGATGCTCTTGCATGCGCGCCATGGCCATGGCCGACAAGTTGGCCGCGACTTGCAGGCGCGTCCAATGGCTGGCGCCCAACTCTGGCGCCACGGACGTGTGCCAACCGGAAGGCGACGTCACAGCAGCCGTGGTCGCCTCTTGCACCAAGCTTTGGTAGCGCAGCATCAACTCTTCCAACACCGCAAACTGTTTGATGACTTGCGTGCGCAAACCCACCAAACGCTGGTAAGCCCCGACAGCCCAAAACACGAGCACGGCCACCAGAGCCCAAAACCACCACGCTTCTACCATGCTGTCACCTTTGATCGGATTGTCAAAACACAGGTCCACCAACAACAAAGGCCCTTGCGGGCCTTTGTTGAGAGGGTCACTTTACGCTTCTTCGCCAGCGCCGTGATCAACGTGAGTTTCTTCTTCCGAAGACTCTCCAGCCAACTCAGCCGCTTCGGCGTCTGCAATGGCGCGGCGCTCAGCGTCGTCCATCGCATCTTTGACCTTGCGGGCTTTGTGATAAGCCATGCCAGTACCTGCAGGAATCAGGCGACCGACGATGACGTTCTCTTTCAAGCCGCGCAATTCGTCGCGCTTGCCCATGATGGCCGCTTCGGTCAACACACGTGTGGTTTCTTGGAAAGAAGCCGCCGAGATGAACGAGTCGGTGGACAACGAAGCTTTGGTGATACCCAGCAACAAGTTGGTGAAAGTCGCAGGGACCTTGCCATCACGTTGCAACGCTTCGTTGGTGTTGAGGATCTCAGAGCGCTCAACTTGTTCGCCAGCGATGTAGTTGGTGTCACCCACGCTTTCAACCACAACGCGACGCAACATTTGACGCACGATCACTTCAATGTGCTTGTCGTTGATCTTCACGCCTTGCAAACGGTAAACGTCTTGCACTTCGTCGACGATGTAGCGCGCCAACTCTTCCATGCCGAGCAAACGCAAGATGTCTTGTGGGTCGGCTGGGCCGTCCACAACGCTCTCGCCTTTGTTGACCACTTGGCCTTCGTGGACCAAGATGTTCTTCTCTTTAGGAATGAGTTCGTCCCACACTTTGCCTTCTGGGTCGGTGATCTGCAAACGAACCTTGCCTTTGGTTTCTTTACCAAACGACACGGTACCGGTCATCTCAGCCAACATGCCCTTGTCTTTGGGTGAACGTGCTTCGAACAGTTCGGCCACACGTGGCAAACCGCCGGTAATGTCGCGGGTCTTTTGACCTTCAACAGGGATACGTGCCAGCACTTCGCCAGGGCCCACATCCATGCCGTCGCGCACTTGAATCAGCGCACCGATTTGGAAGCCAATCGTCACCGAGTGATCGGTGCCAGGAATCTTGACTTCTTTGCCAGATGCGTCGATCAACTTGACCTGTGGACGCACCACTTTGGTCGAACCGCGACGCTTCGGATCGATCACCACCAAGGTGGACAGACCGGTCACTTCGTCCACTTGCTTCGCAACGGTGAGGCCTTCTTCGACGTTTTCGAATTGGACCTTACCCGCGAATTCAGTGATCACAGGACGTGTCAATGGATCCCAGTTTGCCAAGATCACGCCAGCCTTCAAGGTCTGGTCAGGCTTGACGGACAAGATCGCACCGTAAGGCACTTTGTGACGCTCACGCTCACGGCCGTGTTCGTCGTGAATGATGATCTCGCCAGAGCGAGAAATCACCACCAACTCGCCTTTGCTGTTGGTCACATAACGCATGGCGGCGTTGAAGCCGATCACACCGTTGGACTTGGCTTCCACGCTGGACGCGACGGCCGCACGAGACGCAGCACCACCGATGTGGAACGTACGCATGGTCAGCTGGGTACCGGGTTCACCGATGGACTGCGCAGCGATCACGCCGACAGCTTCACCGTTGTTGACCAAACCACCGCGACCCAAGTCACGGCCGTAGCACATGGCACACAAACCAAAGCGTGTTTCGCAGTTCAAGGCGGTGCGCACTTTGACTTCGTCGACGCCTTCGGCTTCGAGGATGTCGATGTAGTCTTCGTCCAGCATCTCGCCAGCCTTGACCAACACCGCGCGGGTTTCTGGATGCACGACGTCTTCCAACGCAGTACGACCCAAGATACGGTCGCGCAATGACTCAATCACTTCACCGCCTTCGACGATGGCGCGCATGAGTTGGCCGTTTTGTGTACCGCAATCGAGTTCGGTCACCACCAAGTCTTGCGTCACGTCAACCAAACGACGGGTCAAGTAACCCGAGTTCGCTGTCTTCAACGCCGTGTCAGCCAAACCTTTACGTGCACCGTGGGTGGAAATAAAGTACTGCAACACGTTCAGACCTTCACGGAAGTTCGCCGTGATGGGGGTCTCAATGATGGAGCCGTCAGGCTTGGCCATCAAACCACGCATACCGGCCAACTGACGAATCTGAGCGGCAGAACCGCGCGCGCCAGAGTCGGCCATCATGTAGATGGAGTTGAACGACTCTTGCTCGACTTCGTTGCCGTGGCGGTCGATGGTCTTCTCTTTGCGGAGTTGGTCCATCATCACCTTGGACACAGCATCGCCAGCCTTACCCCAGATGTCAACCACCTTGTTGTAACGCTCGCCAGAAGTCACCAAACCGGACACATATTGCTGTTCGATGTCTTTGACTTCTTTTTCAGACGCGCTAATGATGGCGCCTTTTTCTGGCGGCACCAACATGTCGTCAATCGCGATCGAGATACCGGCGAGCGTGGCCAAACGGAAACCGTTTTGCAACAGCTTGTCAGCGAACACAACGGTCTCTTTCAAACCGCACTTGCGGAATGACACGTTGATGAGTTTAGAAATTTCTTTCTTCTTCAACGCTTTGTTGATGTTCGAGAAAGGCAAGCCCTTAGGCAAGATTTCCGACAACAAGGCACGACCCACGGTGGTGTCGACCAAGCTGGTCGATGGGATGAACTCACCGGTTTCTTTGTCTTTGGTCCACTCAGTCAAACGCACGCTGACTTTGGCGGTCAATTCGACCACCTTGGCGTCCAACGCACGTTGCACTTCGCCCAAATTGGAGAAGATCAGGCCTTCACCTTTGCCGTTGATGCGATCGCGGGTGGCGTAGTACAGACCCAACACAACGTCTTGTGAAGGAACGATAGAGGGTTCGCCGTTGGCAGGGAACAAGATGTTGTTCGAGGCCAGCATCAAGGTGCGGGCTTCCATCTGTGCTTCCACAGACAAAGGCACGTGAACGGCCATTTGGTCACCGTCGAAGTCGGCGTTGAACGCTGAACAGACGAGTGGGTGCAACTGAATGGCTTTACCTTCGATCAAGATAGGTTCGAACGCTTGAATGCCCAAGCGGTGCAGCGTAGGCGCACGGTTCAACATCACAGGGTGCTCTTTGATCACCTCTTCCAAGATGTCCCACACCACGGCTGAACCGGATTCGACTTCTTTCTTCGCAGCCTTGATCGTGGTCGCGATGCCCATGGCTTCGAGACGCGAGAAGATGAAGGGCTTGAACAATTCGAGTGCCATCAACTTGGGCAAACCGCACTGGTGCAGTTTCAAAGTTGGGCCCACGGTAATCACAGAACGACCTGAGTAATCGACGCGCTTACCCAACAAGTTTTGACGGAAACGACCACTCTTGCCTTTGATCATGTCGGCCAAAGACTTGAGGGCACGCTTGTTGGCGCCGGTCATGGCCTTGCCGCGACGGCCGTTGTCCAGCAAGCTGTCCACGGCTTCTTGCAACATACGCTTTTCGTTGCGCGCAATGATTTCAGGCGCCTTGAGTTCGAGCAAACGACGCAGGCGGCTGTTACGGTTGATCACGCGACGGTACAAGTCGTTCAAGTCGGAAGTCGCAAAACGACCACCATCCAACGGCACCAATGGGCGCAAGTCAGGTGGCAACACGGGCAAGACGGTCAGCACCATCCACTCGGGCTTAATGCCAGACTTCTTGAACGCTTCCATCAATTTCAAACGCTTGGCGTTTTTCTTGATCTTGATTTCAGAACCGGTCAAGTCGTTGCGCAGCTTCTCGATTTCGATGTCGAGGTCCAAACCTTCGAGCAAATCTTTGATGCCTTCAGCGCCCATCTTGGCGATGAACTCGTCACCGTATTCGATGACTTTAGCGTCGTAGTCGTCTTCGGTCATGATCGCGAATTTCTTCAGCGGGGTCATGCCAGGATCGGTCACCACGTAAGCTTCAAAGTACAACACGCGTTCGATGTCACGCAGCGTCATGTCGAGCACGAGGCCCAAACGTGATGGCAACGACTTCAAGAACCAGATGTGGGCGCAAGGTGCGGCCAAATCGATGTGACCCATGCGCTCACGACGCACTTTAGTCTGTGTGACTTCAACGCCGCACTTCTCGCAAATCACGCCGCGGTGCTTGAGACGCTTGTACTTGCCGCACAAACATTCGTAGTCTTTGATAGGGCCAAAAATCTTGGCGCAAAACAGACCGTCGCGCTCAGGCTTGAAGGTGCGGTAGTTGATGGTTTCTGGCTTTTTCACTTCGCCGAAAGACCATGAACGGATCTTCTCAGGAGAAGCCATGCCGATTTTGATGGCATCGAAATGCTCATCGGGCGTGAACTGCTTGAACAGGTCGAGTAACGATTTCATGTTTTAAATCCTTAATTTGGTTGGAGAGGCTTGATCTGTTTCGGACAGCGCGCGAGCGCTGTCCAAATTCCTATCAGGCGCGGTCCAACTCAATGTCGATACCCAATGAACGAATTTCCTTGACCAACACGTTGAACGATTCGGGCATGCCCGCTTCGATCGAGTGCTCGCCTTTGACGATGCTCTCGTACACCTTGGTACGGCCTTGCACGTCGTCGGACTTGACGGTCAACATTTCTTGCAATGTGTAAGACGCGCCGTAAGCTTCCAACGCCCACACTTCCATCTCACCGAAACGCTGGCCACCGAACTGAGCCTTACCACCCAGCGGCTGCTGTGTGACCAAGCTGTAGGGACCTGTAGAACGTGCGTGCATCTTGTCGTCGACCAAATGGTGGAGCTTCAAGAAGTGCATGTAGCCGATGGTGGTGGGACGCTCGAAAGCTTCGCCAGTACGACCGTCAAACAAGTTCGCTTGCGTGCGTGTGGCCGTCAGACCTTTCGCCTTGGCGATGTCTTCTGGGTAAGCCAGTTTCAACATGGTGCGGATGTCTTCTTCTGCAGCGCCGTCGAACACGGGGGTTGCAAAAGGAACACCGTTGGTCAAGTTGCCGGCCATTTCCAACACTTGCGTGTCAGACAACTGGCTCAGGTCTTCTTTGCGACCGGTCGAGTTGTACAACTCTTCCATGAAGGTGCGCATTTCAGACACTTTGGCTTCGGCTTGCAACATGTTGCCAATGCGCTGACCGATACCTTTACCGGCCCAGCCCAAATGCACTTCCAACACCTGACCCACGTTCATACGTGAAGGAACGCCCAAGGGGTTCAACACGATGTCGCAAGGTGTGCCGTCGGCCATGTAAGGCATGTCTTCGACCGGAACGATCTTAGAAACCACACCCTTGTTACCGTGGCGGCCGGCCATCTTGTCACCAGGCTGCAAGCGACGCTTGACAGCCAAGTAGACCTTGACCATCTTCAACACGCCTGCTGGCAACTCGTCGCCTTGCGTCAACTTCTTGCGCTTCTCTTCGAAGGCCAAGTCAAAGCTGTGGCGGGTTTGTTCCATCGCATTTTTGATGCTTTCCAATTGGCTGGCGACTTCTTCGTCTGCGGGACGAATGTCGAACCAATGGAACTTTTCAACCGATGACATGTAGGCTTTGTCGATGACGCTACCTTTGGCCAACTTGTTCGGGCCGCCGTTCGCAGCTTTGCCGGTCAAGAGTTTTTCGATACGGTCAAACGCGTCAGCTTCCACGATGCGGAGCTGGTCGTTCAAGTCGAGGCGGAAACGCTTGAGTTCGTCATCAATAATTTGCTGAGCACGCTTGTCGCGCACGATGCCTTCACGGGTGAAGACTTGCACGTCGATGACCGTACCTTGCGAACCTTGACTCACGCGCAGAGATGTGTCTTTCACATCGCTGGCTTTTTCGCCGAAGATCGCGCGCAACAGCTTTTCTTCTGGTGTCAGTGTGGTTTCGCCTTTTGGCGTGACCTTGCCGACCAGTGTGTCACCGGGTTGCACTTCTGCACCCACGTAGATGATGCCGGAGTCATCCAAGCGGTTGAGTTGTTGCTCAGCCAAGTTAGGAATGTCGCGTGTGATTTCTTCGGCACCCAACTTGGTGTCGCGTGCCATCACCACGAGTTCTTCGATGTGAATGGAGGTGTAGCGGTCTTCTGCCACCACGCGCTCGCTGATCAAGATCGAGTCTTCGAAGTTGTAACCGTTCCAAGGCATGAAAGCGATCAACATGTTTTGACCGATGGCGATTTCGCCCAAGTCAGTCGATGCGCCGTCAGCAATCACGTCACCCTTGGCAATCTTGTCGCCACGCTTGACGATTGGACGCTGATGGATGTTGGTGTTTTGGTTAGAACGTTGGTACTTGATGAGGTTGTAGATGTCCACGCCCACTTCGCCAGCTTGTGCTTCGGCGTCGTTCACGCGAACCACAACGCGGGTTGCGTCAACGTAATCCACCACACCACCACGAGTCGCTGTCACCACAGTGCCTGAGTCGACCGCAGCGACGCGCTCGATGCCAGTACCGACCATGGGTTTTTCTGGACGCAACACAGGCACGGCTTGACGTGACATGTTGGCACCCATCAACGCGCGGTTCGCGTCATCGTGCTCAAGGAACGGCACCAAAGAGGCCGCCACAGAGACGATCTGCGCAGGCGACACGTCCATGTACTGGATACGCTCAGCGCCGCACAAAATAGATTCGCCATTGGAACGGGCAGACACCAAGTCGCCAATCAGTTGGCCGTCTTTGTCGAGCGTGGCGTTGGCCTGCGCGATGACGTACTTGCCTTCTTCGATGGCGGACAAGTAATCGATGTCCATCGTCACTTTACCTTCGACCACGCGACGGTAAGGTGTTTCGATGAAGCCGTACTCGTTCAAACGCGCGTACAAAGCCAAAGAGTTGATCAAACCAATGTTTGGACCTTCTGGCGTTTCAATAGGGCACACACGACCGTAGTGGGTCACGTGCACGTCACGCACTTCAAAGCCTGCGCGTTCGCGTGTCAAACCGCCTGGGCCCAAGGCAGAGACGCGACGCTTGTGCGTGATCTCGGCCAATGGGTTGGTTTGGTCCATGAACTGCGACAACTGTGATGCGCCGAAAAATTCTTTCAACGCAGCAGAGATAGGCTTGGAGTTGATCAAGTCATGGGGCATGAGCGGCTCTTGCTCGGCTTGGCCCAAACGCTCTTTCACGGCTTTTTCAATACGTGCCAAACCTGTGCGGTATTGGTTTTCGGCCAATTCGCCCACGCAACGCACGCGACGGTTACCCAAGTGGTCGATGTCATCGACTTCGCCACGGCCGTTGCGCAAGTCCACCAAGATTTTGACCACAGACAAGATGTCTTCGTTGGTCAAGACCATGGGGCCTGTGGATTCGTTGATGCCCACTTTGGCGTTGAACTTCATGCGACCCACGCGCGACAAATCGTACGTATCGGGGTTGTAGAACAAGCGCTGGAACAGAGCTTGCACTGCGTCTTCGGTCGGTGGCTCGCCAGGGCGCATCATGCGGTAGATGGCCACGCGTGCAGCGAATTCGTCGACGGTTTCATCGGTGCGCAGAGTTTGCGAGATGAAGGCGCCTTGGTCGAGTTCGTTGGTGTAGATGCATTGCAGATCTTGCACGCCAGCTTCGCGCAATTTCTTGAGCAAGGCTTCGGTCAACTCGTCGTTGGCACGGGCAATCAACTCACCGGTGTCAGCGTCGATGATGTTCTTGGCGATCACACGACCGATCAAGAAGTCTTCAGGCACGCTGACGTGGGTGGTGTTGGACTGCTCCAACTCACGGGTGTGACGTGCGGTCACGCGCTTGTCTTTGGCGACGATGACTTTGCCCGACTTGTCGGTGATGTCAAAGCGCGCCACTTCGCCGCGCAGACGCTCGGCCACAAATTCCATTTGTGCGCCACTGTCCATCAAGCGGAAGTTGTCGTTCACAAAGAAGTTCGCGAGGATGGTTTCTGGTGTCAGGCCAATGGCTTTCAACAGAATGGTGACGGGCATCTTGCGACGACGGTCAACGCGGAAATACAGCAAGTCTTTGGGGTCGAATTCGAAGTCGAGCCATGAACCGCGGTAAGGAATGATGCGGGCGCTGAACAACAATTTGCCAGAGCTGTGGGTCTTGCCCTTGTCGTGTTCAAAGAACACGCCAGGTGAGCGGTGCAACTGAGACACGATCACGCGCTCTGTACCGTTGATGATGAACGAGCCTTTGTCGGTCATCAAAGGCACTTCGCCCATGTAGACCTCTTGCTCTTTCACTTCACGGACCACTTTCGACTGAGGGGTCGATGACTCACGGTCATAAATGATCAATTGAACGCGAGCGCGCACGGCTGACGAAAAAGTCAGGCCACGGGTTTGACATTCGCGCACGTCAAACGCAGGCTTGGCCAAGTTGTACTCGAGATATTTCATCTCGACAAAACCGTTGTGCGACACGATGGGGAATGCAGCTTCAAATGCAGCTTGCAGACCTTCGTTGGTGCGCTTTTTAGGGATAACGTCAGCTTGCAAGAACGCGGTGTACGCGTCTTTTTGCATTTGCAACAAATAAGGAATTTCCAGCACGCTGTCGCGGCTGCCGAAACTCTTGCGGATACGCTTGCGTTCGGTGTATGAATAGGCCATGAGATCTCCGGGCTTGATCTTTCAGAACTGTGAGCTGCATGAGATTACTAAGTCTCATACAACAGGCTTGGCGGCTGGCCTCTACCAGCGTTGGCGGACGGTTGCGCATTGCACGCAACCCGAACCAAGGCATCTTCTGCAGTTGGGGTCAGAAGACACTCAAAAACCGATTTAGTTGAACCTGCTTTTGGGTGTGCTCTGTAAGCACAGAAGGCTGGAGGCCCTTGCGGGACACTCCAGCCTTGTGGGAGAGCCGAATTACTTCAGTTCAACCTTAGCGCCAGCTTCTTCAAGCTTCTTCTTGGCGGCTTCAGCGTCAGCCTTAGACACGCCTTCTTTGACGGCCTTAGGAGCACCGTCCACCACGTCTTTGGCTTCTTTCAAGCCCAGACCGGTGATTTCGCGCACAGCTTTAATCACGGACACTTTATTTGCGCCGGCATCCATCAACATGACGTTGAATTCAGTCTTCTCTTCGGCAGCAGCAGCACCAGCGCCACCAGCAGCAGCGGGAGCAGCCATAGCGGCAGCGCTCACACCAAATTTCTCTTCGATGGCTTTCACCAGTTCGTTGAGTTCCATGACCGTCATGCTGTCCAGCGCGGTCAAAAATGCGTCTTTATCGAATGCCATTTTTATTTCCTAACAATTGGTTAAAACACGAACGCTGGCCTTAAGCGGCAACAGCTTCGCCTTCGCCTTTTTTGGCCGCCAACGCGCCCAGCACAACGGCTGTACGCGACATAGGCGACATCAACAAGCCACACAACTGAGCCAACAAAACTTCTTTCGAAGGGATGCTTGCCAATTGCTTAACGCCTTCAACGTCTAGGACTTTGCCTGCGAATGCACCTGCACGAATGACCAACTTGGTGTTGGTTTTCGCGAAGTCAGCCACCACCTTAGCGGCAGCCACTGCATCCTCAGAGAAGCCATAGATCAACGGGCCGGTCATCTGATCAGCGACAACTTCAAACTGTGTACCAGCCACAGCACGGCGGGCCAAGGTGTTTTTCAACACGCTCAGGCTCACACCAGTGCTACGGGCTTTGGCGCGCAGTTTGGTCATGTCGGCGACCGTGATGCCGCGGTATTCCGCAATCACCAGCGTTTGAGCTTGGGCGGCGAGTGTGGTCACTTCAGAAATGACCGCTTCTTTCTCACTGCGATTCAGACTCAAGGTCTACTCCTTTAAATGTGTCGTCAAGCATTTGCTCTTCAACACGCCACTTTTGCAGCGACCTAACTGTCAGGAAAAAATCCATTTCAGCGGGATCGCCATCTGCGTTGGTCATTTAATTAAGTGAAGTCAAGCTCCACACCAACGGTCTTGGATGGCCTGGTCACAACTCATAGAGGATGACCAGCCCACCACTCTGAGCTGCACCGAAGTGCGGCTCAAATTTTGAACGCTTATTCAGCGTTCGAATTGACAAACGTCGACTTAGGCGCCGAGTGTTTGCACGTCCACGCGCACGCCAACACCCATGGTGGATGAGACGGCCACTTTGCGCAGGTAAACACCTTTGCTGCTGGCTGGCTTGGACTTGTTCAACGCTTCGATCAAAGCTGCCAAGTTACCTTGGAGTTTGTCTGTGTCAAACGAACGGCGACCAATGGTGCCGTGCACGATACCGGCTTTGTCAACGCGGAACTGGACTTGACCAGCCTTGGCATTGCGCACAGCAGTTGCAACGTCAGGCGTCACAGTACCGACTTTGGGGTTAGGCATCAGACCGCGTGGGCCCAAGATTTGACCCAATGTACCCACAACGCGCATCGCGTCAGGCGCAGCGATCACCACGTCAAACGGCATATCGCCAGCTTTGACCATGGCAGCCAAGTCGTCCATACCCACGATGTCAGCACCAGCGGCTTTGGCTTCTTCAGCCTTAGCACCTTGTGCGAATACAGCCACGCGAGCAGTTTTGCCGGTGCCGTTAGGCAACACAACAGCGCCGCGCACGACTTGGTCAGATTTCTTCGCATCGATACCGAGTTGCACAGCAACGTCGATCGACTCGTCGAACTTAGCAGTTGCGCACTCTTTGACGATGCCAAGGGCGTCAGCCAAGGCGTACAACTTGTTGCTGTCCACTTTGCCCACAAAGGCTTTTTGTTTTTTAGTCAACTTAGACATTTACACGCCCTCCACAGTCACGCCCATCGAACGGGCAGAGCCGGCGATGATGCGAACAGCTGCGTCCAAATCAGCGGCATTCAAGTCTTCCATCTTTGTTTTGGCGATTTCTTCGAGCTGAGCGCGCGTGATCTTGCCAACTTTGTCGACGTGAGGACGAGCAGAGCCCTTGTCCAACTTGATAGCTTTCTTGATCAATGTAGTCGCTGGAGGCGTCTTGATCACGAAAGTGAATGATTTGTCTGCAAATGCAGTGATCACCACAGGCAATGGCAGACCTGGCTCGACGCCTTGGGTCTGGGCGTTAAACGCCTTACAAAATTCCATGATGTTCAAACCACGTTGACCCAATGCTGGGCCAATAGGTGGCGATGGATTAGCTTTACCAGCTGGCACTTGCAGCTTGATGAAGCCGACGATTTTTTTCGCCATGCTTTTCTCCTTACGGGTCAAACGCTCACAAAGAGCTTCCCGGGGTTAGCGACTCTTCTCTACAACTTGGCACCGAGTCGGGTAGCGCCAAGCACTCAAATTTGTTAGGTTTTTTCGACCTGGCCGAATTCCAACTCAACGGGCGTGGCGCGACCAAAAATGGTCACAGACACACGAACCTTGCTCTTCTCGTAGTTAACTTCTTCGACAGAGCCATTGAAGTCAGTGAATGGACCGTCTTTGACGCGAACCAACTCACCCACCATGAATTCAACTTTGTGACGCGGCTTATCGACACCATCCTGCATCTGACTGACGATCTTTTGAACTTCAGACTCAGAAATAGGCGCAGGACGGTTCTTAGCACCACCCACAAAACCCGTCACCTTATTGGTGTGCTTGACCAAATGCCATGACTCATCGTCCATGACCATCTCAACGAACACATAACCAGGGAAAAATTTACGCTCAGCGGTACGGCGCTGACCGTTTTTCATTTCCACAACTTCTTCAGTCGGCACCAAGATGCGACCGAACTTGTTTTCCATGCCTGCGCGCGCAATGCTTTCGCGAATATTGCGCTCAACCGCCTTCTCCATACCCGAGTAGGCATGAACCACATACCAACGCAAATCAGGATTGGTCGGGACCGGCACTTCAGCAGCAGGGTTATCGATGATGTCGGTCATTATTTTTTCCAGCCCAAAATCAAGTCGTAAAACACCCACTCAAGGGTCTTGTCGGTCAACCACAAAAACAACGCCATGATCACCACAAAGGCAAACACATACAAAGTCATTTGAGTTGATTCTTTGCGAGTCGGCCAGACGACCTTTTTGACTTCACGCCAAGCATCATTGCCAAAAGCCGACAACTGACGACCAGGCAAAGAAATCGCAAACATGACGACAGCAGCAGCCAAGCCCAACAGCAAAACCAGCCACTGAACAATCACACCCTTGGCAGACAAGCCGTAAAAACCGGCGATAGACGCCACAACCAACACAGCCACCGCAACAAGTTTGGCTTTGTCAGCAGACGTAGAGACGGTTTCAATGTTTGCAGCAGACATGGATCAAGATTTTCCTGTACCGTTTTTACGTTTGTGAAGACACCGAAGCCCGCCGTATTGGCGGGCTTGGCAACCACATCATCCAAGGACTTAGTGGCAGGGGCGGAGGGAATCGAACCCCCATCGACGGTTTTGGAAACCGCTACTTTACCACTAAGCTACGCCCCTAGATTTAACAATTAGGCAATGATCTTAGCAACCACACCAGCACCAACCGTCTTGCCGCCTTCGCGGATAGCGAAGCGCAAGCCTTCTTCCATCGCAATCGGGTGGATCAACTTCACAGTGATCGACACGTTGTCGCCTGGCATCACCATCTCTTTGCCTTCTGGCAACTCGATAGCACCGGTCACGTCAGTCGTACGGAAGTAAAACTGGGGACGGTAGTTGTTGAAGAATGGTGTGTG
>NZ_PTQX01000021.1:0-92857 GCF_002943475.1 Limnohabitans sp. TS-CS-82
ATGGATCGGTGGCGATTACAGCAGCAGGCGCTTTGAACGTGACGCAGGCTGTGGCACTGACAGGCACGACGACCGTGGGCAACGTGTTGTTGCAAGGCGCGGGTGCAGGCGTGAGCGTGACAGCGGGCGTGAGCACGGCAGGTGGCTCGGTGAGCTTGGTGGCGACAGCGGGCGATGTGACGCTGGGCGCAACGGGCGACATCACGGTGGCAGGCAGTGGCACGGTGGACGTGCAGGCAACCGCTGGCGCCGTCACCATGCTGGTGAACGGCACAGATGAATCCGTGATCCAAACCAACGCAGGCAATGTGCGCGTGAGCGCCGCAACGGCTGCGAAGAACGTGACCGTGGGTCAGATCGACACCCGCAGCGCAGCAGACCGCACAGCGTCAGCGCTGACAGGCCAAGCAACCTGGGGCGCCGTGAGCGTGACCGCAGGCGGCTCGGTGTTGGACGCAGACAGCAACGGCGCAACAGATATTTACGCCTCGAACTTGCGAATGAACGCAGGTGCGGGCGTGGGCGTGCTGGGCACAACGCCTAACGCGCTGGAAGTGGAAGTACAAACCCTGAGCGCAGCGGCAGCAGCCGGCGCGGTCGGTGTGACGGACGCAAGCGACTTAGCAGTTGGCACGACGGCAGCCATCAGTTTGAGCCGAGTCAAGGCCGACGGCACGATGGACACGACGGTGCTGACAGATGCAGCACAGTCGGGCGTGAGCGCAGCTAACGGATCGGTGGCGATTACAGCAGCAGGCGCTTTGAGCGTGACGCAGGCTGTGGCACTGACAGGCACAACGACCGTGGGCAACGTGTTGTTGCAAGGCGCGGGTGCAGGCGTGAGCGTGACCGCGGGCGTGAGCACGGCAGGTGGCTCGGTGAGCTTGGTGGCGACAGCGGGCGATGTGACGCTGGGCGCAACGGGCGACATCACCGTGGCAGACAGCGGCACGGTGGATATCGAATCCACGACCGGCGCAGTGACGATGCAAATCAGTGGCGCAGACAAAAACGTGATCCAAAGCAATGGCGGTAAGGTTCGCGTGAGCGCTGCGACCGCCGGCAAGGACGTGACGCTGGGTCTGATTGATACGCGTACCACGACAGACCGATCAACATCGGGCATCACCGGTCAAGGCGGGTGGGGCTCTGTCAGCCTGATCGCTGGCGGGGCTGTGTCGGATGGAGACACAAACGGAGCGACGGATGTGTATGCCTTCGCTTTGCGCGTCAAGGCAGGAACCGGTATCGGTAGCTTGGCTTCTACAGCAAATCCGCTCGATTTAGAGGTGTTGTTGCTGTCAACTTTCTCCACCACAGGTGCTGTGGCGATTGCCGACGCTTCGAACTTGGCTTTGGACACGGTGTCACTGAGCATCAGTCGTGTCACCGCGTCTGGTGCGTTGAGTCAGACCGCTACGGCTGATGCATCGCAAGGTGGTGTGTCAACGTCCAATGGCTCGGTGGTGGTGGTAGCCAACGGCCAATTGCAGTTGAATCAATCGTTGGTAGCCGCTGGAACATCGGGTTCTGTGCTGTTGAAGAGCACCACAGCGGGTGTGGAAGTCAGCGCAGCCAGCACGGTTGCTGCTGGTTCGATGACGGTGTTGGGCGGTGGTGGCGATGTGGTGTTCACAGCTACGGGTGACATCACCTTGGCGCAAGCAGGTCAAGGTGTGGACGTGGAGTCCACCACGGGCGTGGTGCGCATGAGCACCACGTTCACAGACAAGACGGTGATCAAAACCAACGCTGGTAATGTGCGTGTGAGTGCCGCTGCAGCCACTAAGAATTTGACATTAGGTCTGGTCGATGCGCGCAGCAATGCAGACAGAGCGGCCGTTACTCTGACGGATCAATCGAACTGGGGCGCTGTGAGTTTGATCTCTGGCGGTTCAGTGCTAGACACGTCCACCGAGGGAGCGACGGGCAATGCACCCGTGGATGTGTACGCCTCTAGCTTGCGTATCAACGCAGGTGCAGCCGTCGGTGTGTTGGGCAATTCGCTCAACGTGCTTGAGGTCGAAGTTGACACACTCAGCGTGCTCGCGCAGGCTGGCGTGGTGGGCATCAAGGCCATGAATTCACTTCATATCGGCACGGTATCGACTGTGAGTTTTAGCCGCATTCAAGCTGATGGCACATTGGGTGTCGCGTCAAGCGATGCTACGCAATCTGGCGTTAGTGCGGCCAATGGTTCGGTGGTGCTAACGGCAACTCGCGATTTGACGGTTAACCAAGCTATTCAATTGACGGGCACCTCAACCCTGGGTAACTTGTATTTGCAAGGCGCAGATGCGGGTGTGACTTTGAATGCAGGCGTGAGCACGTCTGGCGGCGTGGTGAGTGTGGTCGCCACGGTGGGCGATGTGACCATGGGCTCATCTGGGGGCATCACCACCACAGGCAGTGGCACGGTCGAAGTGCAAGCCACGACTGGTGCGGTGACCATGCAAGTCAATGGCACCAACAAGGCGCTGATTCAAACGGATACAGGTAACGTTCGCCTGACAGCTGCAACGCCAGCTAAAAATGTGACCTTGGGTCTGATCGACACACGCAGTGCCGCAGACCGGGCCGCATCAACACTGACTGGCCAAGCGACATGGGGCGCTGTCAGCCTCACCGCTGGTGGGTCTGTGCTCGATACCAATGACAGCAATGCGACCGACATTTATGCCTCGAATCTTCGCTTGAATGCAGGTGAAGGCTTGGGTTCGCTGGGTAATTCAGCCAACGCTCTCGAGCTAGAGGTTCAAAAACTAAGCGCAGTCGCCGGCAATGGCGCCATTTATGTGGCCGATGCCAGCGCGCTCGACGTTGGCACGACTTCCGCCGTGTCTTTGAGTCGACTTCAAACGACGGGCTTGTTGGCTACGCCGACATCGGATACCGCGCAATCGGGCGCAAGTGCTGTGAATGGCTCTGTGGTCATCACTGCCGCAGGCACATTGAATGTGACCTCAGGACTCAACACCGATGGTGGCTTTGTCAGCGTGGTCTCTCACGCTGGCGATGTGAACTTGTCTGCCGCAGGTGACATCACCGTCACAGGTTCTGGCACGGTGGACGTGCAAGCTGCACAAGCCATCACCATGGTTAATGCGGGTGCTGGTGCTAGCAACAATGAAACGACTATCACCACAAGCGGCAACGTCAGTCTCATAGCCAGTGCGGGCAACGTGACACTTGGCCAAATCATCAGCAGTGCCGGTCGTGTGGCCATTCAAGCGGGTGGTTCTGTGATCGATGGCGACAGCACGCTTGACGTGACCGCATTGGGCTTATGGATGAGCGCTGGCAGTGCTGGTGCTGTGGGTAGCAACAGCGATGCGCTTGAAACCTCCTTAGATACTTTGTCTATCTCTGCTGGGTCTGGTGGTATTTTCGTGAAGGAAACGGATGGCCTGACGATTGGCGATGTGCCGGTTACGGTCAATCGCATGGATGCGAATGGCGCCTTGCAATCTCAGACGATTGCGACAGGCAACAAGATCAGCACGACTTCTGTCATGGGGTTGGAGGTTGGCGGAGCGCTGCTGGCGCAAGATGCCAGCAACAGCATCGAAGCGACCTCGTTGGTGTTGAACGTCAGTGGCGATGTGGGTTCTAGCGCACAAGCGATCATGACCCAACTGGGTCAATTGGCGGTGCATGCGAATGGGTCTGTGTATTTGAACGACAGCGTTGGCTTACAGGTGAGCGCCTTGAATTTGGGTAGCGCCTACAACGTGTCGGGTATTCAAGCCGGCGGTTCGTTGGTGTTGCAAGTGGGCTCGCAAGCGACGCATGATTTGCAAATCAATGCAGCGCTACAAGCTACGGGTGATGTGCGTTTAAGCACGACGGGAAGTGTGTTGAGTGGTCAAGTCGGTGCTGTCGATGTGACCGCTTCAGGCTTGTACCTCACCACAGGCAACGCCGGTGGGGCTGGCAGTGTTAACCATTTCTTAGAGACCCAAGTCAATAGTTTGTCCGTCTCTGCGGGCAGTGGTGGTGCGTATATCAATGAGGCAGATAGCCTGATCATTGATGGTGTTTTGAGTGCGTCAAATGGCGGCGCCTTGGACGTGCGCTTAAAAACGGGCAATTTGTTGTTGAAAGCTGGCTCACAAGTCCTCACCACGGGTAACGGCACCATCACTTTGAAGTCTGATCAAGGCTCAATTTCGCAAGAGCAGGGTGGTCAAGTTAGAAGCGATTCGGGTGCTGTGCAAGTCACCGCCCTTCAAAAGGCGCAGATGAGCAGTGTCTCGTCTGTGAATGGCGATGTGGGTGTTTCCTCGACGCAAGGTGCATTTGAGCTTCCCGCTGTTGCAGCCGGTGAAGTGGTGGACTACGGCGGCAAACCAGTGCGAATTAAGGGCTTGGATGTCCAAATTGATGCACCCGTGGTCAGTGCCGGCGGTACTTTTGAGGTGACCTTGCCCGGACAGACTGCCCGTTTGGACTCGATTGACAGCACCAACTCTGTGACGGTGACAACAGTCGCCGCAGGCACGGTCGTGGACCCTACACGACCTTTCGTGTTGGGCGATTTTTTGACCTCCTCCAATGCGCCTACGACCAATTTGGTTCACTTAGACCGAGCTGAGGTGGGTTTGATTGGTAGCAAGAGCCAAACAGAAGCTTTGCAGCTGAAAGAAATTATTGTGGGCAGCCAAGCGCCTGGACAAGGCATTTGGTTGCAGTCTGACAGCGCAGCCAACAGTAATCCATTGGTGTTCAATGCACCATTGGTGTTGGTGGCCTCTGGTTTGCTGGTGAGCGGTACTGAGACCATTGGCAGCTCTGTCAAAGTGATCGGCGACATTCAAGGCCGAGGTTTGACGATCTATGGTTCAGGTTCGACGGTTACTTACGACGGTGCAACCGTTTCTGAGGATGGCGACATCACCATTTATGACTCGGTGCTGGTGAACCAAAACACCACGCTGACGGCAGTGGGTGGCAATATCACCATCAACGGTCGCATCACGGTCAAACCCGGTGTGACCTTGACCTTGGTGGCTGACAGCGGCACGGTGACTTTGGGTTCAGGCGTGTTCAACGGCGTCACGCGCAGCGGTGTTGAGTTGCAAAACGACACGGCAAGTACCACCGATATGGCGACTTTGAACATCCGTGCCAATCATTTGGCTTTGGCTGCGGGTGTGACGCTTGACGGAACTCAGGCAGGGCAGTTGGTCTTGCACGGTGGCGTTATGGATAGCGCCAATTCCGCAGAGCTTACGGTGCTCGCCATGGCGATGGTCGACAACAGCTTTGCCGCGCTGACTTTGGGTGATGCAGAGCGCGCAACAACGCTGGCCAATGACAGCCTGCTCAATGAGCATGTCAAGGCGGTGACTGTTTTGGGTACGCAAGTGAACTTGGATGACATTTCGACTGGTACCGCCAGATGGAATATCAACAGTGATCAGTTCACGGTACAAGCCAGTGGAAGCAGCGCAGGCGCGCGCGATGTGCTGATTGATGTGAATTTGGTCAGTGCAACAGCGACAAGTATGAGCTTGAGTTCGGCAACCGGACAAGTTGCGATGACAGTCGGCGCCAAGCTCAATACGGTGGGTGGCAATTTGGCGTTGCGCGCCGCAGGTGATGTGCTTGTGAGTGAGCTCAACGCCAGCACAGCGGTTGCGATGAGTGTGGGTGGCGTGGCTTTGGACAGTACGAGTGGCACGATACGTGCGGCTTCTTCAACCACCGGTATGGTCAGTGCGAAGACGGTGTCGTTGTACGGTAACGGTCCCAATGTGAACGACATCGGCACGCAGAAAGCTGTTGTGGTTCAGGCGCAACTCATGCAGGTGTCTGCACCCAGTGGGTCGGTGGTTCGTGACGTCAACGCGAGCGGGGAAATTTTCTACACCTTGATCAAACGCAATGCCTATTTCCGGGAAGCGACGATTGTGGGGAGTGCCCCCTCACAGGTGGTGGCGGCGAAGACGCAGGTTAGCGGTTTGCTTGAGCAAGTCGTTCACAAAATTGAAGCTGGCTATAGCAGCTATGTTGCATTGCGCAATGCTGCAGCCCTGAATCCTGCGGTTAACGTGGTGACAACGTCCCCATTGAACGCTTCCAACGCGATCGCTGGGGCGATGTGGGTGCCTTCGGTCGCCAGTCCTTCCATGGCGTCGGCGCAAGCCAATGAAGTCAACAGCAGCGATTTGTTGTCAGATTTGAGCTACGGCATGCGTACGACCGCGAGCAATCCTGTTCCCTCTGACGTTCAGATCAACAGTCCCATGGCTTGGTCTACGGGCTTGCCAATTGCAAATAACCGACTGTTACTAGAAGTAAATCCTAGTTAAAGGCAAAGTTTTGGCGTCTTTGCAGGTTTGATTCAAATAGAATTGCCTGTTGTTTTTGTTGTTAATAGTGATTTACTAGGAGTTTTGATGTTTGAGAAAATGGTTCCTGTCAATAAAGAGCGTCATGCAAATTTCAAAGTTAAGCCTTCTGCTGACTTTGAATTCGCTTCGAAATTCCACATCGCCTATGTGACCATGCACGAATTCGTTCGCGCGGCTGCAACATACCCCATTGTTTTCTTGGAAGACAAAGAAGCCGACGACTTTCGCCCTGTGGTGTTGATGGGCTTGGATGCAGGTGAGAACCTGTTCGTGAACGACCAAGGTACTTGGGAGGCTTCGTATGTGCCTGCCATGATTCGCCGTTACCCCTTTGCGTTGACCAAAGTGCCAGACGAAGATCGCTATGTGGTGTGTGTGGACGAAGCCAGCGAATTGCTGAGCGAGACCGAAGGCAATGCCATGTTCGACGAACAAGGTAACCCAACCGAAGTGATTGAAAACGTGCGTCGTTATTTGGCTGAGTTGCAGCAAATGGATCAATTGACCCGCGAGTTCACCAAATTCTTGGGCGAGCACAACCTGTTGACACCTCTGAACATGCGTGTCAACGCTGCTGATGAAGTCAAGAACATCACCGGTTGCTATGTGATCAATGAAGAGCGTTTGAACAACTTCTCGGACAACTTGTTCTTAGAAGTTCGTGCCAAACGCTATCTGCCAGCAATTTACGCACATCTGATTTCCTTGCCTCAAATTGAGCGCTTGGTGAATTTGAAGAAAGAGGCCGTTGCGCATGACGCCGCAGCCTCTGACGAACAAGACTCTGGCAAGTCCACTAACGCTCGCAAACGTCGCACGACAACTGCTGCCTAAGCCTCTAGGGGCCTTGGGTGTTGACTCTGTTGAAGCAACTACCTAAGTTGCGCCTTGTTGTTGGTTTGTCCTGCCTAGCACTCATAGGTGCTGTGCAGGCGGCTGAGCCTGTGGCGGCGTCGTCACAGGCCAGTCCAGCCCCAAAATTGATTCTGAACCCCACCAGCTTTGCGCAACTGCTGTTGATGCGAAGTTTGGAGATTGAGTACAGCCGCTACAGCAAAGAGGTGGCTGAGCGCATTTTTGCAGCCGAGTCTGCACTGTATGAGTCGGTGATGTACGGGAATTACAGAAAGACGGATACCCAACGTCAACGTACAACGGAAGAGAAAAAGATCACCGTTCTGAATCAAACTGATCCAGTTTTGATCGAGAACGCAAAAAGTGTCGAAACTGGTATCAAGCAGTTGCTGCCTACAGGTGCGGAGGTGACCATTGGTGCTCGCATAGTAGAGAGAGCCAACAACATCATGGCTCCTGTCGTATCAGAAATTAACAGTGCTCTGATTGTGACGGTCAAGCAACCTTTGCTCAAAGGTGCTGGCGTTACAGTAACAGAGGCTGACAAGCGGGTTGCCGAATATGAATCGCTGATCACTGCTTGGCAGTCACGTCAGCAGTTGCTCAAAGTTTTGAGTGAAGGTTTGTCACTTTATTGGCAGGCCCACATGGCCCATCAAGTGGCTGGCTTGAGGCATGAGATGTTTCGAACTGCAGAGGCCTTGGTGGCCGATGCCCGTCAGCGCGTGTTGGCCGGTAAATTACCACCTCGCTCAATTCAAGAGTTGGATCGTTTTCGTTTGACGCGCCAAGCAGATTGGGTGCGTTATCAACAAAATGCCAATGAATTGCAGTCACGTCTTCTGACCCAGTTGAACTATCGTCGCATTGATATTACGGGTGTTGAGTTGCAACCTCATGCGTTTGAACCGCGCGTACAAGCATCTGCCGACGGTAGTGATGTTGTCGACTATGCATTGGACAATTGGGCACCTTTTCAGGTGTCTAGGCTTAAGGTCGCGCAAGCGCGCACCCGTTTGGCATATGCCGCGAATCAGCGATTGCCGTCCCTTGACCTCCAGTATTCCTACTCGTCCAATGGTTTGGCAGAGGCCTTCAGGACCTCCGCAAGTTTGGTGAAGCAAAACACATATCCAGACTGGTGGGTTGGTTTTAACTTTGAAATGCCTTTGCTGGGTAATGAAAAGGCAAAAGCTCAGTTTCAAGCTCAAAATTTGCGCGTGGCGCAAGCAGAAACCGAACTGTCTGCCGTTCGGCTTTCTTTAGAAAACGATTTGTTTTCTAAACGCAGTGAAATTGACAGCACACGCAAAGAAGTGGCGATCTATCAATCGGATGTCCAACTCAAAACGGCACTGCGCAAATCGGAGCAATTGCGGTTTGAGGCAGGGCTAGGTTTGGTCAGTGGTTTGATTCAGTCTGACCAAGACTTGTTAGAGGCGCAAATCCGATTGTTGGACGCCAAGGGTCGCCTTGAAATCGCAAGGCTGGCCTTGTCGCTGGCGGATGGCACGCTGTTGGAAACACATCACGTTGAGGCGGTGCTGCCGCCCACTACTTTGCAATGACCATGAAATACGTTTGTAATTTGTCTTGGTTTCACCGAGTTTTGCTTCTGTGCTTTTGTGTGTTTGGCGCACATGTTCAGGCGCAAGACTATGTGGGCCTTGTGTATTCGGAGCATGACATTCAGCTCAGTGCTCCTGTTGTGGGATTGGTTCAGCGTTTATTGGTACAGCCGGGTGACCGAGTGTCATCGGGGCAAGCCTTGGTTGAGCTCGAAGATAGCGTGCAACGCATTGAGGTGAAACGGCGTGCCCATGTATTCCAAGACAACAGCGAGTACGTGGCATCGGTTGAACGCTTGGAGCTGGCATCTAAGTTGTGGAAGATCAGCCAAGAGGTGAGCGCGGCCACGCAATCTATCTCTGAAGAAGAGTTGCTGAAGCTGCAGTTGGAAATTTCAGGTGCGGCAGGCAAGGTGGCGCAATTGAAAGCGCAAAAGAAACGTGAGCAAATTGAGTTGGAGTCTGCACAAGCTGAAGTGGCATTGCGCACTTTGCGTGCCCCTTTTGCCGGTGTCGTGACCGATGTTTTATTTGACCCGGGTGAGTGGGCGCGATTGGGCGAAGTGGTGCTCAAGGTGGCCGACCTTTCCCATGTGGAGTTACGCCTGAATGTGCCGCCTGCATTTTCCGCTCGCTTGAAAAAAGGCGACAAACTGGCGGGCGTGTTTGAGTCATCGAAAAGCACGGTGACGGGGGTTGTTAAATATGTCTCTCCTGTGGTCGATGCTGCCAGCGGTTTGGTTGATGTGCGTGTGCGCTATCCAAACCCCAATGGCGAGATTCGTCCGGGCTTGAAGGGAACTGTCCGTGCCGTTAAATCTGCCTCTGCGGGTTAACTGAGTTGTTGTCACATGGTTGATAAAACATCGCCTCCCACAGATCCGCGCCAGGTCATTGAAGGACTGCAGCAGTTGGTCTATGGACCTCGCGCACCCTCCTTTTATGCTGAGTACGCAGGTTTGGTTGCCACGCTGTGTCATGCAGACAAAGCCGTCGTCATTGAAGCGAGCGAAGGGCAATGGTCGCTGCGTGGTTGTCATGGTCGAGCCGAGGATGGGCAGTGGTTGGTGGGGCAACTCAAAGGCGCAATGATTGAGCAAGCGGATCGCTTGGGGTACTCGCATGACACCGTGCACTGGCCAGATGGCTTGGCGTCGATTGTGTTGTTACTGCCGCTGAGGGATGTGTCTAAGACCTATCTCCTGTTGGCGCTGCCAGAGCGCGAGCGCAGTTATCTGAAAGAAGCCTTGGTTCGCGCTTTGTTGACCAAGGACTTACGTCCGCTACAGCCCCCTCCAAGTCAAGCGCAGAAAGTCCCCGGTGATTCCGTCGAGCCCTTTGCCGGCGACTCTGAGCCCAGTTTGTTGGATTTGCTTGATTTAGCGACCACGGTGATGCAGCAGCGACACTTTGGTTCAGCGGCTTTGTCTCTGGTGAACGGCGCTGCACGTCAATTTGAATTAGGCCAAGCGGCCTTATGTTGGCGTCAGGGTTCAGAGGGCGTGCTGATGGCCGTTAGCCACATGGATCACTTTGACAAAAACTCTCGTTTAGTCAAAGCCCTTGAGGCGTCGGCCACGGAAGTTTTTTCAGTTGACCAAGTCATCACAGCGAGCCAAACACCAGATGCCCGTGAGGATGACCTGCCTACAGCGCATCGCGATTTATTGGACAACATGCCCGAGATTCAATCGGTCATCAGTGTGCCAGTGCGCGACGCTTCAGGTATGACTCAAGCGGTCCTGTTGTTGATGTTCAAGCAGCGCAGTTTGACCGATGCTGCCTTGAACCATTTGTTGTTGGTCTTGGAGATGATGTACCCCCGATTGCAGGAGGCCTACCAACGCCACTTGTGGTTGGGTGGGCGGTTGAAGGCGCGATTGCTCGATGGCCTGCAAGTGTTGTTCGGTCCTGGCAGGCCTTGGGTGAAATTCTCTGCTGTGAGCATTGCATTTGTTCTCCTTGTCTTGTGCTTTGGAACCTGGAATTACCGTGTTGAAGGATCGTGTCAATTAACGACCGACAGCACGCGTCAAATCACCTCGCAGATTGATGGTCGGGTTGACCAGGTTTTCGTTGATGCAGGTGCTTCTATCCACCAAGGTGATCCTATGGTTGTGCTGGACTTGGTCGACCTCAAGCAGCAAGAGCTGGAAACGACGTCTGAAATTCGTCGCTTTCAGGCAGAAGAAGACAAAGCGCGCGCCAACATGGCGATTGCCGACTCACAAGTCGCACGTTTTCGACGTGAACAAGTTCAAGCGCGACTCAAACGTATTCTTCTGCAGCAAGAGCAGGCCGTACTGCGCGCGCCATTTGATGGCGTTGTCGTGGAGGGTGAGCGTCGCAACTTGCAAGGCTCTTCGGTACGAAAGGGTGACAAGTTACTGAGAGTGGCCAAAGTTGAAGGTCTGTACTTGGCGATTCAAGTGCCAGAGAAAGCCATTCGCGATATTCAACCCAATGCCCAAGGTGTGATGTTGCTTCTGAGCCAAACTGGCAATGAAGTGCACTTCAAAGTCTCCAACTTTGTGCCGATGGCGCAGGTCCGAGGGCAAGAAGGTAACCACTTTTTGGTCAAGGCAGAAATCCAAGATCCCGTGTTGGATTGGTGGCGCCCGGGTATGACAGGTTTGGCCAAAATTGAAGTCGGAAGTCGCAGCATTGCTTGGATTTTGTTCCATGATTTGCTGGACGTGATTCGACTGAAATTCTGGTTCTAAAACCGCTTCACTTTTTCATCTACCTTCTTTCATTCGCAGCATGTCAGGCGCCATATTCAGTGACAGTTGGTACAAGATTGCCGATGCACGCGTGAGCTTGCTGCCAGGCGTTGTTGTCCATCGGCAGTTTTGGCGTGGTCGCGCTTGGGTGGTTTTAGAAGACGCCTATTCGCATCGATTTTTCCGACTCAGCACGGAGGCTTACGACTTTATTCGGAAGCTAACTCCCGATGTTCGCGTGGACGATGCTTGGCAAAAATACCTCACAGACTTTCCCGACAAAGCGCCGGGTCAAGAAGAGGTGGTGCAGCTGTTGTCACAGCTGCATATGTCGAGCTTGCTTTATTTTCGCGACGGCTCCAATGACGCTGAAATTTTCGCCCGTAAGCAAGAGCAAAAGCGTAAAGAGTGGAAAAGCAAGCTGCTTTCATTTTTGTTTTTCCGAGTTCCCCTCTGGAATCCGGATCACATGCTTGACAAGCTGCACCAAGTACTCAAGCACGTGCCCAATTGGTTGGTCGTCGGGCTTTGGCTGGTCGTTTGCTTCGCGGGTGGATTGACGGTTCTACAGCACTTATCCACGCTGGCAGATCGCGCGCAAGGTGCTTTTGCCATGGCCAATCTACCGTGGTTGTACGTTTGCTTGGCTGTTAACAAGCTGTTGCACGAGTTGGGGCATGGTTATGTCTGCAAACGATACGGTGGGCGAGTGCATACCTTTGGTCTGATGTTTTTGGTGACCACGCCGTTGCCTTACGTGGACACGACCTCCACGTGGGCATTTCCTAACAAATGGCAGCGAATTTTCGTCAGTGCTGCCGGTATGTTGGTGGACCTGTTTTGTGCGGCAGTTGGCGCTTTGGTTTGGGCCTCGACCGGACCGGGTTTGGTGAATAGTTTGGGCTTCAACTTGATGTTGATCGGTTCAGTTTCCAGTTTGCTTTTTAATGGCAACCCCTTGCTGCGCTTTGATGCGTATTACATGTTGGCAGATTGGGCAGGCATTCCGAATCTCTACCAAAAAGCGCAGCAATACTGGTACTACTTGGGTGACCGCTATTTGCTGGGTAGTCACGCGGCTATCGCCCCCGTGGACGACGAGCACGAACGAACGTGGTTCTTGATTTATGCCCCTGTCAGCTTGGTCTACCGCTTGTTGGTGACCTCGGGCATTGTGTTTTTTGTGATGGATCTTTGGTTTGGTTTGGGCTTGGTTGTTTTGTTGACGACGCTGATTGCCATGGTGTTTATGCCCATGATTCAGTTGTTCAAACACCTCACGGGGCCCATGGTGCAGACACACCGTTCGCGTGCCGTGGCGGGTGCTGGTGGATTGGCTGCAGTTCTAGCCCTGTTGTTTTTTGTAATTCCATTCCCATATTCGCTCAACGCGCATGGCATCTTGCAGTCTAGTCGGCAAACCATCTTGTTTGCCCCTGTCGACGGCCGCATCCTGAAGTCTGCCTTCGGGTATGGGCAAACGGTTGAGGCGGGGCAGCCCTTGTTGGCCATTGATCCAGATTCTTTGCTGCTAGATATTGAGCAGGTAGAGATGGAGCGAAATGAACTGCTGATTCTGCAACGTCAAGCATTGACCGGAAAGTCGGCAGAAATCACGGCGGTGAATAAGCAGATTGATAACAAAACACAACGCCTGAGTGACCTCGCGCAACGACTTGAAACATTGGATTTGAAGGCCCCGCATGATGGACGTTTTGTCTCCATCGAAAGTCGTGAAAAAGTAGGCGCATGGGTGCAGCAAGGCGCTGAGTTGGGCCATGTGATTGACCCGACTGCGCCTTTTGAGTTCGTCGCCGTGGTCAACCAAGAGCATGCTCGGGAAATTTTTGATGCGGGGCAGGGCCGTTTACGACTTCGCTTGGTAGGCCAGTCTGAACAGACTTTGCCGATCAGTCATTTGGTGGTGTTGCCCTATCAACGCAATCGTTTGCCCTCTGCTGCACTGGGTTGGATGGGGGGCGGCGATATGCCTGTGCTTTCTCAAGACAACAAAGGCGAAACCAGTTCAGAAGACTTCTTTGAAATACGTGCACAAGTAGCCCCAGATGCCGCAAATCAAGTGGCATTGGTGAGTGGCCTCAAAGGGGTGTTGTCAATTGATATGCCCTCTCGTTCGGTGTTTGCACGCTTGTATGAGTCTGTGCGTCAGCTGTTCCAAAAGCGCTACTACTTAGGCTAAGAAGGCATCATGGAACAAGGTTTAGCGCGCGAAGATTGGCATCCGCCGCGGGATCCGAGCCAAGAGATGCCCTTCTGGCAAGCTTGGCGCATTCGTTGGAATGCGTGGACAGGTGCCAACACCAAAGCCACGGATCACGATGTGGCGCAGGTTTACAAGAGTCTTGAGCGCTTTGAGGATTTGACGGATGCAGCGCTTGAGGTGCAGCTGAAGCGTCAAACAAAAGATATGCGTTTCAGGCAAGTGAACAGTGACGTCGGACGCATGACGGTGGCTGAAGCCGAAAAGCGCCAGCAACTTTTGGCCTTATGGTGCTTGGCTGCAAAGCGCAAGCTGGGCATGTTGCCGCATGTGACACAAATTCGTGCCGCTCTAGAAATGCGCAACGGTCGCTTGGTGCAGCTTGCCCCAGGCGAAGGTAAAACATTGGCCATCGGCTTGGCCGCTGCACTTTACGCAGGCGCGGGTCGACCTTGTCATGTGATTACGGCCAATGACTATTTGGCGCAGCGGGATGCTGAGTCCATGGCGAGTTTTTTGGCTTTAGGCGGTGTGTCGGTTGTTGCGATCACCACAGAGACTGCGCCTGAGCAATACGCGCAGCTGTATCAAGCGGATGTGGTTTATGCTACGGGTAAGCAGTTATTGGCAGATTTCTTGCGTGATCAAATCTTGCTCTCAGGTGCCAAAGACCCTGTGCGTCGTCGACTGTGGGAGATGCGTCAAGACGCCACTGCGCGCCGTCCAGTGACCCGAGGCCTTTGGGCTGCGATCGTGGACGAGGCAGACAATGTGCTGATTGATGAGGCGACCACCCCACTGATCATCTCAACCTCTGAAGACAACCCCATGTTGGTTGAGGCCGTGTTGGCGGGTAAAAAGATTTTTGAAAATCTGACTTTGAATGAAGACTTTGAAGTCAAAACAGAACCGGTTCCCGATATCAGATTTACGCCCAAAGGCGAGCGTCGTATAGAAGAACTCACGTATCTGTTGCCTGCTTTTTGGCAATTCAAAGAGCGTGCACAGGGTATGGTGTCACTGGCTGTGATGGCCAAGTATGTTTACTTGCGTGATCGTCATTATTTGGTGGATGAAGAAAACAAAGTAGTCATCGTCGATGAGAAAACAGGGCGTGTCATGGCTGGCCGCTCTTGGAGTCACGGCATTCACCAAGCCATCGAAGCCATGGAGGGGGTGGAGCTGAGCAGCCCCCCGAAAACAATTGCTCGCATGACTTTTCAAATATTTTTCATGCGTTATCACCGCCTGAGTGGCGCGAGTGGCACGTTGCAAGGGATTGAGACAGAGCTATGGAAAACCTACCGTTTGCCAGTCGTCAAGATTGAGCCGCGAGTTCCAAGCCGTTTACATGTCGAGCAAGTGCGGGTCTTTTCCGATCCAGTACCGCGTTTTGAAGCTGTGATTGATGAGGTGGTCAAGGCTTATGAGGCAGGTACACCGGTTTTGGTGGGGACTCGCAAGATTGCAGATACGGAGGCCTTGTTCGAACGATTGAGTTCGTTATTGGTGCCGTGTCAGGTGCTGAATGCCAAACATCATGCGCGGGAGTCAGAAATCGTTGAGCGTGCGGGGGAGATTGGTGCCGTCACGATTTCGACCAACATGGCTGGGCGCGGGACGGATATTGCATTGGGTCGTGGGGTGTTGGAGCGGGGTGGTTTACGCGTGTTGATGTTCGAGCCCCACGAGGCTGCTCGAATTGAATGGCAGCTTTATGGACGTTCTGGGCGACAAGGTTCGCCGGGGACGGCGTTAGGTTTCGTATGCTTACGCGACGAATTATTGGCCAAGACATTTGGGCCTATTTATGAGCTGATCATTCGCCACAGCCACTACATTACGTCGCATGCTTTTTTGGCTAAAGCCATGATTTGGTTGGCTCAGTCCATGGTGCAACGGTCGGCTTATGCAACCCGACAGCGACTTGCTGAACGAGAGCAACGGGTGGAAAGCCAGCTCTCTTTTTCTGAATAATTTTCAAGGATATTTTTATGCCGTTGGTCAAAATTAATGGGGTGACTTATGAATTCGATGCACTCAATGAGGAGATCAAGACACACTTAAAGTTCTTGTCCTATATTGACAGTGAGGTCGAGCGGTTGAAGATGCAGCTAGGGACGTTTCAATTGTCGAGAGACCATGTGGGTCGCTTGCTTGATTCGGCAATGACCAGTTATGCACTGAATCAGTCACCGTTTGAAGGCGCTGTGCCCGTGGCCGCACCTCCGGCTGGAACTGCATCCGCTGCATGATTCCCGCATTCAACTCTCAGATGCCGCCGGATGTCGATGCGATTCGAGACTGGTTGTCTCGGCTTCGCTCTCAACAAGGCTTGGCTCAAGCTCAATCAACGATCATTAACCTAACGCATAGATTTCCAGAAGAGGCCGGACTTCAGGCCTTGCGCGACTGGTATGACGCAGTCTGGTGGAAACCTATTGAGTTTGGTGCTATTCGCTTAGAGAGGCGAAATCCAGACCATTTTGAGTTTTTATGGTCTTTGGTCGTGCAAAAAGATTTTGCATATCAACTCAAACATCTACCGCCCAATTTGACGCCGCGCGATCTGATGCTGATTTTGACAAATGAGGCCAATGCAATCATTCCAGAATCACGGTCGATTACTTGGGTGATTTACAAAGACGATCAGCCCATTGGTTTGTCCATGTTTGTGAATATCAACTTTAAGAACCGAACGGCTGAGCAGATCATGGGAATCCTGCCTGAATTCGACAGTTCCTTCTTGGTTGCGGATGCTTATTTTTCAAGCTTGTCATTTGCCTTCAACACGCTCGGGCTGAACAAAGTTCAAGGTTTGATTTACGACACCAACGAAAGCGCCGCTAATTTGCAGCAACGGTTTGGATTTCAACGTGAGGGGGTCATCCGACAGGCCGTTTGGAGTGAGTCGGATCAGCGCTACTTAGACCTCATACAGATATCGTTGCTCTACGAAGAATTTTTGGCAGGGCGTTTTATTCAACGATATATCGGACGCGAAGCGAGGGGTGACTTTCTCACGACCCGACGCCATTGGCCCCGATCGACGAGCGAGAAATTCCGGGGATAAATTGTTCGAGATAGTTGAGTGACAGATCGAGCGACAAGATAATCCGTTCTGATGTTCCGTCATGACGAACTTGGTGCAGATAGGGGCCTCCATCTTTGAATGCCAGTAACTCCCCTTCAATCCAAGTTTGGGTTTCGTTGCCAACGGTGATTCGGCAATAAGGATCGGCGTACAAAGCCAGATGAATCCGCAAGAAATCTGGCGTCCAACCTCTGTGCGGGTTGATCACGGAGCCGGGTAACAAACGGCTCACAAACACATTGCTTAAATGTCCCTCTTGTTCCAAAGCAGTGATCAAACCAGAAAGCGTGGGCAATCGATTCCGCGTAAAAGCAACGATTCGATCTAAATTGAAGTTGAGATTTTTTTGAGAAAGCTCTGCAAATTCATTTTGAAATTTAGAAAGTGGAAATGCATCCCAAGTGTTTGTATAAAGGTTGGCATATTTGGGATAAGCCATAAATGGATGCGCTGCATCTATGAAGTTTCTAATTTCACTTTGAATCGTTGAAAAGTAATGCCGAAGTTCAGCGCACAAAGGAACCTGGTGCAGGTGGTCGTTCCAAAAAGCTGGCTCGGATGGGAGCGTCATGGTGCGATTCTTTGACAAGTTTTGGCAACTACCAATATAGCGCCACAGTATTTTTTCGAAGCACACCATGTCCTTGTAGCGCGATTCGTGGCACCACATTGCCGGCGCAACACAAGGCTGCTTGGTGCGTTTTCAGGCCGGAGTGGATCACGAGTTCACCCGTTCGGTACGGATGGAACTGTTTTTCACCCTCAATCCACAGGTTCAATCCAGCGCCTGGCGGAATAGAAATAGGCAATGTGAAAGTGAAGACCTCATGAGGTTCGAACGATTCAAGTGGGAACACCTGTTGAAATTGCAGGTCACGATGCACGCTCGCCACCTCATTGGCAAATACGGGATGGGGCAGGTGAATGTGAAACCCTGGGAGGGCTGCTTGGTCAGCAATGAGATGAGCATCCACGCCAAAGTATTGACCTATTGCATGGCAAAGCTGATCGTACAAGGGCTCGAAATGTGCCATCAGAATGGCGTTTGATGCATCACGAACGCTACGCTGCGCATAAATACTTGATGGCATTGCAGCCGTAGATTTGGCATCTAGGTACGCGGCCATACCGAGTGTAAAGAACGGCACGGAGGGATGGCGCTGCGTCCATTGTGATGGGACGGAGAGCACCAATTTCGCCCAAGCTTGCGAAGCTACTTCATCAAGCATTGGGTAGTAATTGAGCTCCTGAGTGCGCACGGGTGTAAAGGAATGGACGAATCCTAAACGTCAAGCCACCGCGTCAGCTGGCTGGCGTTGCAACATAGCCAAGGTACTGGCGATGGTTTTGCGCAGTTCGCGGCGGTCGCAAATCATGTCGATGGCGCCTTTTTGCTGCAAGAACTCGGCGCGTTGGAAGCCTTCTGGCAAGGTCACGCGCACGGTGCTTTCAATCACGCGGGGGCCAGCAAAACCGATCAGCGCTTTGGGTTCGGCGATGACCACGTCGCCCAAGAAGGCGAAGCCAGCGGACACGCCGCCCATGGTGGGGTCGGTCAAGACGCTGATGTAAGGCAAGCCTTTTTTGGCCAAGCGGGTGAGCGAGGCGTTGGTTTTGGCCATTTGCATGAGCGAGAGCAAGCCCTCTTGCATGCGCGCGCCGCCGGTGGCGGTGAAGCAGATGAAGGGTACTTTTTGTTCGATGGCGGTGTGCACGCCGCGCACAAAGCGCTCGCCCACGACCGAGCCCATCGAGCCGCCCATGAAGTCGAATTCAAAACAGGCCACAACCACGTTGATGTTGTGCACCGCACCGCCCATGACCACCAAGGCGTCGGTTTCGCCGGTGTTGTTCATGGCTTCTTTGAGGCGCTCGGGGTACTTGCGGCTGTCCTTGAATTTCAAGGCGTCAACGGGCACCACTTCTTGGCCGATCTCATAGCGACCTTCGCCGTCCAAGAACATATTGAGGCGTTCACGCGCACCCATGCGGTGGTGGTGGCTGCAGGTGGGGCAAACGTTGTTGTTTTGCTGCAAGTCGCTCTTGTAGAGCACGGTTTCGCAGCTGGGGCATTTGACCCACACGCCTTCAGGCACGCTGCGGCGGTCTGCGGGGTCGGTGTGTTGAATTTTGGGGGGAAGCAGTTTTTCGAGCCAACTCATGGTGAGCCTTTCGTCAGTTCTTTTGGAATTGATTGATTTTAACGGGCGGGGTCGGTGCGGCTGAATGGGGCGCGTTAAGCGTCCAGAGCCTGGCGAATGCCAGTCAAAAATGCATGCGCAGCAGCCACTTCTTGGCCTGCTGGCGCGGCTTCGAGTAGCTGGATGATGCGGCTGCCAATCACCACGGCATCGGCCACGCGGCCCACGGCTTTGGCGGTGGCGGCATCGCGAATGCCAAAGCCCACGCCCACGGGGATGTGCACATGCTGGCGAATGCGCGGCAGCATGGCTTCGACGGCATCAGTGTCAAGGTTGCCAGCGCCCGTCACGCCTTTGAGCGAGACGTAGTACACATAGCCGCTGGCAATGCGCGCCACTTGTTCCATGCGTTTGTCGGTGCTGGTGGGTGCGAGCAAGAAGATCAGGTCCATGCTGTGCGCACGCAAGGTGGCGGCGAACTCTTCGCACTCTTCAGGTGGGTAGTCGACGATCAGTACGCCGTCTACGCCTGCAGCAGAAGCGTCTTTGACGAACGAATCTGCGCCGTGCTTGAGGTTGTAGCACTCCACGGGGTTGGCGTAGCCCATCAGCACCACAGGGGTGGTGGTGTTGGTTTGGCGGAACTCACGCACCATGTCCAGCACTTGGGCTGTGCCAATGCCAAAACGCAGCGCGGCTTCGCCTGCTTTTTGAATCACAGCGCCATCGGCCATGGGGTCGCTAAAGGGAACGCCCAGTTCGATGATGTCAGCGCCTGCATCCACCATGCCGTGCATGAGCGCGGGCGTGATGTTGGCTTGCGGAAAGCCAGCCATCACATAAGGGATGAGGGCTTTGCGGCCTTGGGCCTTGAGGGCGGCGAGGGTGGCGTCAATACGGCTCATGGTGCGGTTCACTTCACAAATTTCATGGTTTGTTCGGCAGGGCCGCCCTTGACCGATTGGCCTTGGCAGCTGGGGCGGCAGAAGAAGTCTGCGTTGCTCAGGTCGGCCACGGTGCCAATGTCTTTGTCGCCACGGCCCGAGAGGTTGACCAAGATGGACTGCTCGGGCTTCATGGTCTTGGCCAGCTTCATGGCGTAGGCGATGGCATGGCTGGATTCCAGCGCAGGGATGATGCCTTCGGTGCGGCACAGGTAGTGGAAGGCTTCTAACGCTTCTTTGTCGGTGATGCCCACGTACTCGGCGCGGCCAATGTCTTTAAGAAACGCGTGCTCGGGGCCCACGCCGGGGTAGTCGAGGCCAGCGCTCACGCTGTGCGTTTCGGTGATTTGGCCGTTCTCGTCTTGCAAGATGTAGGTGCGGTTGCCGTGCAAAACGCCGGGCGCGCCCAGCTGCAACGAGCACGAGTGACGGTCGGTGTCCATGCCTTCGCCAGCGGCCTCCACGCCAATGAGGCGGGTGTTGGCGTGGTCGATGTAGGGGTAGAAGATGCCCATGGCATTGCTGCCGCCGCCCACGCAGGCAACCACGGCATCGGGTTGTTCTTCGGCCATCTTGAGGCTCTTGAACATCTCTGGCATTTGCGTGAGGCACTCTTCGCCAATCACGCTTTGGAAGTCGCGCACCATCATCGGGTAGGGGTGAGGCCCCGCCACAGTGCCAATGATGTAGAAGGTGTTGTCCACGTTGGCCACCCAGTCGCGCATGGCTTCGTTCAACGCGTCTTTGAGGGTGCGGCTGCCGCTCTCCACGGGCACGACGGTCGCGCCTAAGAGCTTCATGCGGTACACGTTGGGGCTCTGACGTTTCACGTCTTCTGCGCCCATGTAGACCACGCATTCCAATCCGTAACGCGCACAAATGGTGGCGGTGGCCACGCCGTGCTGGCCCGCGCCAGTTTCGGCAATCACGCGGGGCTTGCCCATGCGCTTGGCGAGCATGGCTTGGCCGATGGTGTTGTTGATCTTGTGTGCGCCGGTGTGGTTCAGGTCTTCACGTTTCAAGAAGATTTGCGCACCACCCATTTCGCGGCTCATGTGGGCTGCGTGGTAGATGGGCGAAGGGCGGCCCACAAAGTGAGCGAGTTCTGACTTGAACTCAGCGATGAACTCGGGGTCGTGTTGGTATTTGGCGTACGCGTCTTTGAGTTCTTCAATGGCGTGGGTCAGCGTTTCGCTGATGAAGCTGCCGCCGTAAATGCCAAAGTGGCCTCGTGAGTCGGGTTGTTGGTAGTTCGACATAGGTTGCCTGCAAAAAATGTCTAGTGCTAACTGCTGTCATCGCAGTCAGCCCAAGAGCTTCAAACAAAAAAGGGGGAGATGGTTCAGAGCGGGTGCTCTGCGTCGGCTGCGCGTACGGCTCTGACGAATTCGTGAATCTTGGCGGCATCTTTGATGCCTTTGGCCGATTCCACGCCGGAGCTCACGTCGACCGCGAGCGACAAGCCGCGGTCACGCAGCGCACGCAGGCCGTCTGTCACGTTGGCAGCGTTGAGTCCACCAGACAAGACGAGGTGAGCGTTGACGTTTGGAGGAAGCTGTGACCAATTGAATGTTTTGCCGCCGCCGCCGTAACCGTCGACATGGGCGTCGAGCAGCACTGCTTGGGCGTCTGAGTAATCTTGCGCGTATTTTACGAGGTCAAACGCAGGCTCGTCCGGCGCGGGTTCTAGGGGAATGCGCGCAGCACGTAGCCATCGGCGGCCCAAGCTTTGGGCGATTTGGCGGCATTCTTCAGGCGTTTCGTCACCATGAAATTGCAGCCACGCGCCCGGTACTTGGGCGCAGGCTTGGGCGATGGCCTCGTGCGTTTCGTTCACAAACAGCAACACCGGCGTGACAAAGGCAGGCAGCAGACGGGCTAATTCGCCTGCCCGTTCCGCCGTGACGGCGCGTGCGCTTTTGGCATAGATCACAAAGCCAATGGCATCGACGCCAGCCGCCACGGCCACGGCGACGTCTTGCTCACGGGTGAGGCCACAGATTTTGATGCGGGTGCGGTTCATGGCAGCGAATCATACGCAGCCGTGCGATCGGGCAAGTCCCAGTGCGCTTCGTAGCGGGGGCCTAAGAAGTACAAGCCATCGGGGCTGAAGGTGGGAGCGGCCGCATCGCGGTCGCGGGCGGCCAGCACGTCGGCCATCCACTCGGGTGGTTTGTCGCCGGTGCCGATCTTCACGAAGCAGCCCATGAGGTTGCGAATCATGTGGTGCAAAAACGCGCTGGCTTCAAACTCAAAGCGCCAATAGGCGGTGTTGGGCGAGGTGCTTTTGCGGCTGATCGCGATGTGCGTCATGGTTTTGACGGGCGTCAGGGCTTGGCAGCTGGACGCTCGGAATGAGGTGAAGTCATGTTCGCCCATCAAATACTGGGCGGCTTTTTGCATGGCTTCTAGGTCAAGTGGGCGATAGATCCAGCCTACACGGCCCACCTCGACGCTGGGTCGTACCGCGGATTCGAGCAACACATAGGCATAGCGTCGCGCAATGGCGCTGCCTCGGCAGTGGAATTCACGGGGCACTTCGCGCGCCCATTGCACAGCGATGTCGAGGGGCAGATAGCGGTTGGTGCCACGCACCCACGACTGAGCTGTGCGGTCTAGGTCGGTGTCAAAGTGAACCACTTGCATGAGGCCATGCACACCGGAGTCTGTGCGACCCGCGCACAGGGTTTGAACGCGTGTTTGGGTGAATTTTTGAAGGGCGGCTTCAAGACGGTCTTGCACCGTCTTGCCAGACAACTGGCTTTGCCACCCTTCGTAGGCTTGGCCGTTGTAGCTCAAGCCCATGGCCAAGCGCATGTTTTACTCTCGGTCAGCCAGCCATTGTTTGGCTTTGGCTTGAGTGGCGCCTTTGGACTCTTGCATCACCTCTTCCATCAGCGCGCGGCTGGTGTGGTGTTGGCCCAATTTCCAAAGTTCCTCGGCCAAGTCGACACGGACTTGGAAGGGGGCGGTTTCAGTCGCCAAGTCCAGATCCAACGAAACGCTGGGCATGGTCATGGTGGGGCGTGCCGCCGGTTGTGCCGGTGGCGAAGCGGGGGCTGCGGCTTGGTGGGCGGCTGCCTCTGCTTCGACGCTTGGCGCATGCGATGCGCCAGAAGGCTCGTCGTGCGAGGGGTCTTGGCGGTGGCTGGCGTCGTTGTCAAACTGTGGCAAATCCAAGTCGAAGTTGACATTGAGCGGTGGCAGCTCTTCGGTTTCTTCAAGCTTGGCGTTTTTGCGACCACGGCTGAGCCACAGGCCGATGATGGCCATGATCGACACCAAACCACCAGCCCCCAAAGGTGCCAAGGGGTGAGACATCCAAGCTTTGAGCGTGTCTTCGTTGAAGTCTTCGGCGCTGGCTGTGTCGGGCGGGGGGGCGATCACCACTGTGGCGCCCACGGGGCCCGCCCCTGATGCGTTCGATGTGGCGGCTGCTACGAGTTTGCTCAGGTCAGCGATGTTTTGGCTGATTTCAGACGCGCGCGAAGCCACGTCTTGCACTTCAAGTTGCTTGACAACTTTTTCTTCAGCGGCGCCTTTGCCGGGTTTTGTCAGCGTCAGCTTGTCTTCTTCGACGGCTGCTTTGTTGCTGACTTGGGCTTCTAACTTGCCTTCCGCTGCACGCGCCGCTTTGGGCACGTCGCCACCGAGCTTGGTGGCGGCCAGACGGGCGCGGTATTCGCGGAAGTCTTCGGCTTGAATCTTGATGGCTTTGCGAGCCTCTTCACGAGACACGCTGGTGGCCTCTTGCGCAGAAGGCAGCTTCAACAAAGCACCGGTTTTGAGGCGGTTGACGTTGGACTCGATGAACGCGGATGGGTTGCTGCGCAGCATGGCCAGCAACATTTGGTCTAACGAGACGCCTGACACCAAGTTCTGTTTAGCCAAAGCCCCTGCCGTGTCGCCTTGTTGCACGCCAATGCGGTTGTCGACTTGCGTGGGTGTGGGTTGTGGGCGTGGTGCTGGCGCAGTATTTGTGCTGCCTGCAGCTGCTGTGGGCCGAACATCGGGAGGCATCAACAGGGGCGGCTGAGATTTTGTAGCGGTGTGACGGCCATCGTCCAGCGACAAACTCACATCGCGCAGCGAGCGACCCGTGGCCCAATGCAGCTCCAACAGCACGTCTATGAAGTTGGCCGCTAGGGCTTGTGAACTGCTGATTTTGAGGAACGGACGGCCATCAGGACGGCGCAACAGTTGCACTTGCACGTCAATGGCGTTGCCGTTGCTTCGAGGGAGCTCCATGCGCGCAGCGCGGTAAGCCTCAGGGCTTGCCAAGCTGGCCTGCAAATCAACTTCTTCGCTGGTCGTGAGGTCGATGATGTCAATTTCAGCCCGCAAAGCTTCGCCTTGCTTGGATTGAACATTGGGACGACTCAACGTTAAGGCATGGGCACTGCCAGCGAGGCCAAATGCCAAAGCAGCACAAATTGCGGAACGTTTGAACAGTGAAGAACGGGTGTAAGCAGGACTTTTCATATTTGCTATATTAACTCTTTTTGTTAACTTTCTAGCAAGATTCGCAACATTCTGCGTAATGGCTCGGCAGCACCCCACAGCAATTGGTCACCCACGGTGAACGCGCCCAAGTAGTCGTTGCCCATCGCCATTTTGTGCAAACGGCCCACGGGAACGGTCAAAGTGCCGGTCACGGCAGCGGGTGTCAGGTCACGTTCGCTGATTTCGCGCACGTTGGGCACCACTTTGACCCAGTCGTTGGCTTGGCCCAAGATGCTTTCGATCTCGTCCATGGGCACGTCTTTTTTCAGCTTGATGGTCAAACCTTGCGAGTGGCAGCGCATGGCGCCAATGCGCACGCACAAACCGTCGATGGGGATTGAGCCCGCTGTGCGGAACGCTGGGTTACCCAAAATCTTGTTGCACTCAGCGCCGCCCTTCCACTCTTCCTTGCTTTGGCCGTGCTCCACGGGCACGTCGATCCAAGGGATCAAGCTGCCAGCCAAGGCGGTGTTGCGGAAGTTTTTGGTGGGGAACTTGGCGCTGCGCATGGTGGCTGCCACTTTGCGGTCGATGTCCAAGATGGCAGACGAGGGGTTGGCCAAGTCGTCTTTGACGGCGTCGTGCAAAGCGCCCATTTGGCTCAGCAATTCGCGCATGTTTTGTGCGCCCGCGCCCGAAGCCGCTTGGTAGGTCATGGCGCTGACCCACTCGACCATGTTGTGTTGGAACAAGCCGCCCAAGCCCATGAGCATCAAGCTCACGGTGCAGTTGCCGCCGATCCAGTTTTTGCCGCCTTTGCCCAAGGACGCGTCAATCACGTTGCGGTTGACGGGGTCCAAGATGATCACGGCGTCGTCGGCCATGCGCAGGCTAGAGGCTGCGTCAATCCAGTGGCCGTTCCAGCCCGCAGCGCGCAACTTGGGGTACACCTCTTTGGTGTAGTCGCCGCCTTGGCAAGTGAGCACGATGTCGCACTTCTTCAAAGCTTCGATGTCGTTGGCGTCTTTGAGCGTGGTTTCGTTCTTGGCTTGTGCGGGGGCTTTGCCGCCAGCGTTCGACGTGGAGAAGAACACGGGTTCGATCAGATCGAAATCTTTTTCTTGAACCATGCGGTCGATCAGCACCGAGCCGACCATGCCACGCCAACCGACTAAACCTACTAACTTGCTCATTTTTCAACGCCTTTTCAAATGTAGAAAACAGTGCCAGACCTGACTGTTTGCCCGGCTCGTCTGGCCGGGGGCGCACGACGAACCGGAGCTGTTTAGCCCTTAATGGTCGTGGTTTTGATGGTGATTGCACGCGCGCGCGCCGCCACCAGTGCGGGGGCAGCGAAGTTCAGAGAGAACGAGCGGGCGTGAAACATGTGTGCGATTGTAGTGGATGGGTTCTTGTGGCTGGCTGACAGATTTTTGAGGAAGTCTTTAACCGCTGCCTTGATATGTTGATTGAATGTATCCCATGGAATACAATCAAGCCACGATTGAAATCAGGCAAACCGAACACTACGCTCGCTGGTTTGCTTCGCTGCGTGACCGAACGGCGAGAGCGCGAATTGGCGAAGATGCTTTAGGAGAGAAACATGGCAAACAACGCAACCCGCACTTGGGATGCTGCAGAGCATCTCAAAACCGAAGAAGATATGGCGGCCTATTTAGAGGCAGCGTTAGAGGAGGGCGATTCCGCTTTGATTGCTGCAGCGTTAGGCGATATTGCGCGCGCAAAGGGTATGTCTCAAGTGGCTCGCGATACGGGGCTTGGCCGTGAAAGCCTTTACAAAGCTTTGTCGTCCACAGGCAACCCAGAGCTGGCGACCATCATCAAAGTAGTTCACGCTTTGGGGCTTCGGCTTCACGCAACACCCCAATAAAAAACGCGCCTCAAAAGGCGCGTTTTTCGTTACCAAGGTTACGTCGAATCAACGCAAAGCCTTCACCACCGCATCACCCATCTGAGCCGTGCCCACTTTGGTGGTGCCTTCGCTGTAGATGTCAGGGGTGCGCAGGCCTTGGGCCAACACCGCTTTCACAGCAGTTTCGATGCGGTCAGCGGCTGCCGCTTGGTTCAAGCTAAAGCGCAGCATCATGGCGGCGCTGAGGATGGTGGCCAAGGGGTTGGCCACGCCTTTGCCAGCGATGTCGGGGGCGCTGCCGTGGCTGGGTTCGTACAAACCTTGGTTTTTGCTGTTCAAAGATGCTGAGGGCAGCATGCCAATCGAGCCAGTCAGCATGGAGGCTTCGTCGCTCAAGATGTCGCCAAACATATTGCCGGTCACCACCACGTCAAAGCGCTTGGGCTCTTTGACCAGTTGCATGGCGGCGTTGTCCACGTACATGTGGTCGAGGGCGATGTCTGGGTACTCTTTGCCCACTTCGCTCACCACGTCTTTCCAGAACTGGAAGGTTTCGAGCACGTTGGCTTTGTCCACGCTGGTCACGCGGCCTTCTTTGCCAGCCGCTTTGCGCTTGCGGGCGGCTTGGAAAGCCACGTGGGCAATGCGCTCGATCTCGGGCTTGCTGTAGCGCATGGTGTCAAACGCTTCTTCGGCACCTGGGAAGTGACCGTCCGTGGCCACGCGTCGGCCGCGGGGTTGGCCAAAGTAAATGTCGCCGGTCAATTCACGGATGATGAGGATGTCGAGGCCTGAAATCAGCTCAGGCTTCAAGCTCGATGCGCTCACCAATTGCTCGTAGCAAATGGCAGGGCGGAAGTTGGCAAACAGGCCCATGTTTTTGCGCAGACCCAAAATGGCTTGCTCGGGGCGCAGAGGGCGGTCGAGGGTGTCGTATTTCCAATCGCCCACAGCGCCGAACAACACCGCGTCAGAGGCCATGGCCAACTTCAACGTGGATTCGGGCAAGGGGTGGCCATGCGCGTCAAACGCTGCGCCACCGACCAAGGCGGTTTCCATCTCGAACTTCAAGTCCAAGACATTCAAAACTTTGACGGCTTCTGCGACGATTTCGGTACCGATGCCATCACCGGGGAGAACTGCGATTTTCATGTGTGCTTTCTTGTTTTGTGCGTGCGTGTGCGTTACATCGTGTGAGCCAACCAAGGCTTGGTGGCCAAGCGCTCGGCTTCAAAGGCTTTGATCTTGTCGGACTGGCGCAGGGTCAGGCCAATGTCGTCAAAACCGTTGAGCAAGCAGTATTTGCGGAAGGCTTGTACGTCAAATGGAATGGTCTCGCCTTGGGGGCGCACGATGACTTGGTTTTCCAAGTCAATCGTCAACTCATAGCCGGGGAAGGCGTGCACTTCGTTGAACAACAGGTCAATCGCGGCTTCGGGCAACACGATGGGCAGCAAGCCGTTTTTGAAACAGTTGTTAAAGAAGATGTCGGCAAAGCTCGGGGCAATCACGGCACGGAAACCGTATTGGTCAATCGCCCAAGGCGCGTGTTCGCGTGACGAGCCGCAGCCAAAGTTCTTGCGGGCCAACAACACCGATGCGCCTTTGTAGCGCGGCTGATTCAGCACGAAGTCGGGGTTGGGCTTGCGGCTGGCGGGGTCTTGGCCGGGCTCGCCGTGGTCCAAATAGCGCCATTCGTCAAACAAGTTGGGGCCAAAGCCCGTCTTGCGAATCGACTTCAAAAACTGCTTGGGGATGATGGCGTCGGTGTCGACGTTCTCGCGGTCCATGGGGGCCACGATGCCTTTGTGTAAAGTGAATTTCTGCATTATTTTTTCTTCGCTGCGTCTTCAATGGCCGTACCGGCCTTTTGCACATCTTGGCCAATGCCGCGCATCGTGTTACAAGCGCTGAGGCCCACCACGGCCACGAGGGCTAATGCGATCAACAGAAGTTTGTTCATAGCGATGCTCCTGAGTTACGCGAACTTGCGCACGTCCACAAAGTGGCCGTGAATGGCGGCCGCAGCGGCCATGGCGGGGCTGACCAAATGGGTGCGGCCACCGTTGCCTTGACGGCCTTCGAAGTTGCGGTTGCTGGTGGAGGCGCAGCGTTCGCCGGGCTCTAAGCGGTCGGCGTTCATAGCCAAACACATGGAGCAACCGGGCTCGCGCCACTCAAAGCCAGCGGCTTTGAAAATCTCGTGCAGGCCTTCGGCTTCGGCTTGTGCTTTGACCAAGCCAGAGCCTGGCACCACCATGGCAAGCTTGATGTTCTTGGCCACTTTTTGACCGAGCTTTTTCACCACCGCGGCGGCTTCGCGCATGTCTTCGATGCGGCTGTTGGTGCAAGAGCCAATGAACACTTTATCCACAAACAAATCGTTCAACGCTTTGCCTGGCTGCAGGTCCATGTACGTCAACGCACGTTCAATCGCACCGCGCTTGTTGGCGTCTTTTTCTTTGTCGGGGTCAGGCACGATGCCGTTGATGTCCAGCACCATTTCGGGCGAGGTGCCCCAAGTGACTTGCGGCAAGATGTCTTCGGCTTTGAGCTCGACCACGGCGTCAAACTTGGCGTCGGGGTCAGAGTGCAAAGTTTTCCAGTAAGCCACGGCTTGATCCCATTCCACGCCGGTGGGGGACAAAGGACGGCCTTTGACGTAATCGATGGTTTTGTCATCCACCGCCACAAGGCCAGCGCGTGCGCCGCCTTCGATGGCCATGTTGCAGACCGTCATGCGGCCTTCCATGCTGAGTGAGCGAATGGCAGAGCCTGCAAATTCAATGGTGTAGCCCGTGCCGCCGGCTGTGCCGATCTTGCCGATGATGGCCAGCACCACGTCTTTGCCGGTCACGCCTTTGGCCAGCGTGCCTTCGACTTTGATGAGCATGTTCTTGGCTTTTTTGGCCAACAAGGTTTGCGTGGCCATGACGTGCTCGACCTCAGAGGTGCCGATGCCGTGGGCCAACGCAGCAAACGCGCCGTGGGTGGAGGTGTGGCTGTCGCCGCACACCACGGTCATGCCGGGCAGGGTGGCGCCGTTTTCAGGGCCAATCACATGGATGATGCCTTGACGCTTGGACATGAACGGGAAGAACGCGGCAGAGCCGAACTCGGCCATGTTGCTGTCCAGCGTGGTGATTTGTTCTTTGCTGATGGGGTCGGTGATGCCGTCGTAGCCCAGCTCCCAGCCGGTGGTGGGCGTGTTGTGGTCGGCGGTGGCCACGATGGAGCTGACGCGCCAGACCTTGCGGCCCGCTTGGCGAATGCCCTCAAACGCTTGCGGGCTGGTGACTTCGTGCACCAAATGGCGGTCGATGTAGAGGATGGAGGTGCCATCTTCTTCGGTGTGGACGACGTGCTCGTCCCAAATCTTGTCGTAAAGGGTGCGTCCCATGAGTCTTCCTTAGGTGGAGCCTGCGATTTTATGCCTAGCGTCCAACCCCAGCCTTTTCAGCAGTCAGGATGGTTTTTAAAGTCGATTTGTGATCTTTTATAAATTAATCAACAAAATTAAAATGCACAATGTGAAGTGTTAAAAGCGAACATCTCAACACGAAGGATATGTATGACTGAACCTGTTTCAACCACCAACAACTTGTTGATTGGCGAGGGCGTGACATTCATCGGTTCGATTCATGCACCCGGCAAGGTGTCCATCAATGGCAAGGTCAGCGGGGACCTCAAGGCCGACGATGTGTTGGTCGGGCCGCAAGGCAGTTTGAAAGGCAAAGTCCAAGCCCGCGTCATCGACGTGCATGGCGCGCTGTTCGAAGACATCACATGCAAAGAGCACATGGTCATTCGCCGAACAGGCCAAGTGACAGGTGCTTTGAGTTATGCCGAACTTGAAGTTGAGCGCGGCGGACGCTTCCAAGGTGACATGAAGCAGGTTTGAGTTGGGGCGGCCGATGGCCGCACTTTCAAACAAAAAGGGGGCTGAACAAGCCCCCTTTTTGCATGCATCAGCGGATGACGTGCGCTCAATCCAAAAAGTCTGAATAGTCTTTTTGGACAAATTTGTTGGCTGTGTCCCAAGGGTTTTTGACGACAGAACCCAACACTTTGACCATGGTAGAACGACTCCCGTTAGGGCCCTGACTCACCACTTGCAAAGGCATTTCGCGCTTGGCATCCCACAGCACACGAACCTTATTGCCATTTTTGGCACTCTCATACCATTGTCCTTGAGAGGTGCTTTCGCTGGCCTTCATGGTTTTAAGAACGGCAGGATCAATCAAGTGATAAGCGGCTAACCAAGCGCCATCGAAACCTACGGTGGCGTATTCCGCAGGGGGTACATTGACCACCACTTTATCGTGCATCGCAACCAGTCGGAATTTCAGTTTGCCGTCTGGCAAACGTTGAATCCAACGGGTGGCGGCGCTCAAGTCGGCGTGTTTGTGGTCTTTCGCAGCTCCCACTTTGGCTTTGGCGTGATCGTCTTCTTGATGGGCACCTGCAGGCATCACACGCTCAATCCAGACCGTATCACCTTGGCGAACCACACGTTCGCTGAACACAGAGCTTCGTTTGATGCCATCAGCACCCAATACGCTACTTTGATGGGTCACTTCTAAGCTCACATCAGGTGCCGCTTGCGCGGCGCCCATGCAAGCCAACCCCAGGGCCAAGCCCCAAGGTTTGACTTTGTAAAACATATTCATCTTTAAAAACCAAACGCTTTCTTCAACAAGGTGTAGACCTTGGTGTTGTCAATCGTGCCCTTAAAGCCTGCAGAACCAGCGCCCTTGGCAAACAACATCACGTCACCGCCACCGTGGGTTTCAGAACTCAGGCGAACACCTGTCTCTTGCTGATAATTTTTGTTGTAAATAGTGTCAACGCTGGTCAAATCATCACGCACGGCTTTGCGGTTAGGGCCATTGCCAAAAACGAGCGTTGTAAAAGGTTTGCCGTCGGCAGCCATTTCCAATTGCTTGGTGCGGTAGTTGGTTGTCTTACCGAGAATGTTGTTGCCCAAATGAGAGTAACCATTAAATGCCATGACATGGTCGTGGTCAGCCGTGACCACAATCAAGGTGTTTTTCAGATCCACTTTGTCCAACGCCACTTTGATGGCATCGTCAAAAGCAATGGTGTCAGCCAAGGCGCGTGCCGCATTGGTGCCGTGTAAAGCATGGTCAATGCGACCACCTTCAACCATCAAAAAGTAACCGTTGGCGTTTTTAGACAAGATGTCAATCGACTTTGCGGTCATTTGTGCGAGGCTAGGCTCTAAGGCTGGGTTACGGTCTAGCTCGTAAGACATTTGACCTTCTGCAATCGCTTGGTCAAACAAACCAATGATCTTGGTGCCCGCCGCAGTGGGGGCCGCGTTCATGGTGGTCAGATCGGTAACGTGTGTGTAACCCTTGGCTTGTAACTCTGCCACCAAGTTACGACCATCAGGGCGGCCCTTGCCAGAAATGCTTGTGTTGAAAGGCACCCAGTAACGGCTGTCTCCACCCATCAAAACATCGACGCCAGTCCCCAAGGCAGGGTTGGCGCCCACACCGCCGGGGACGGCTTGGCGCGCAATGTCGTACTCTGCATTACGGTTGCAAATGTGTGAGTAAGTAATAGCCGGGGTTGCGTGTGTCAAACGTGCTGTACTGACCACGCCAGTCGCCTTATTTTTGGCAATGGCTTGCTCAAGCAATGTGGGTACAGAAGCGCCGTTACCAGTTGCAGGGCAGTTGTTGATCGCGCTGCTGACGTTGGGCGTTACAGAGGTGTCAGTCGTGGGCCTGAATGAACCTTGCGCGAAGGTGTTGCCATCCATCGATACCACTTCGTTACGTGATTTCACGCCGGTCATGTAAGCGCCCATGGATGGGGCGCTGTCAGTGGTTTGCGCATCCAGCGAATATGTTTTCACACGAGCCGTGCGGCCCATGGTGTCCATCGCTAGCTTGCCTGATTCACCGTATTTGTAAATGCGGCTGGCAGTCACGGTCACAGGGCCCATGCCATCGCCCAAAAAGAAGATCACGTTTTTAGCTTCGCCATCAGCAAAAGCAGATACGGCGCACGTCATGGCAAGAGCTGCCATCGAGAGTTTGAAAGAGTGTTTCATGGTGTGTATTCCAAAAAATAGTCAGGGTTTACAGGCCAAAGATGTTGCGAATCAAACCGAAGATTTCGGTGTTGTTGAGAACGCCCGTGAACTTGTCAGCGCCTTTGCCGATGGCGCCAAAAAACACGTCACCGCCACCGTGGGTTTCACTGCCTAAGGCTGTAGGAATAACCGCTTCTTGGTGGTACGTGGCCCCAAATACTGTGGCGTCCGTCAACGCAGTGCGCGTTGCAAGACGGTTTTCACCATTGCCAAATCCAATGATGGTGAACGGGTTACCGTCTAAGTCTTTGGACTCTGAGCCGGTGATGTAATCCTTCAATAAGCCTAAAACCCCTGGACTGGTGTCTGTTGTTTTGCCAGTCAATTTTGCGTAACCATTCAAAACCAAGGTGTGGTCATGGTCAGCAGTCACAACGATCAAGGTGTTTTTCAGATCGGGGTCGATCACCTTCATTTTGTCGATCGCTACTTTGATGGCATCGTCAAATGCAACAGTGTCTTGCAGGGCTTTGCGCGCCGTAGTTTCGTGCAGAGCATGGTCAATACGGCCACCTTCGACCATCAAAAACATGCCACGGTTGTTGCTCTTCAAAATATCAATGGCTTTGCTTGTCATTTCTGCCAAGCTAGGCTCCTTGGCCAATGTGGCGGGAGTCGAGAGACGATCTAAGTCGTAGCTCATGTGGCTACCAGTAAACAAGCCCACCAATTTCTTTTCGCTGGTTGAGGCCGCGTCGAATTCAGTTTTATTGGCAACGAATTTGTAGCCAGCTGTTTTGAACTCAGCCACCAAATCACGGTTGTCGGTACGGCTGGTACCCGTGGTGCCAGCTGGTGTGAAGTGACGTAAACCGCCGCCCAAAATCACATCAACGCCAGAACCCAATGCGCTGTTGTAACCGCTGCCGTTGGGCACGAGTTGTGCCGCAATAGCGTTTTCGCCGTCACGGTGGCAAATGTGTGCAAAGGTTGTTGCGGGTGTGGCGTGCGTGATGCGCGTCGTTGTAATGATGCCCGTTGCCATACCCGCTGTTTTTGCTTTTTCGAGCAAGGTAGGAACAGGCGTGCCGTTGTTGCTTGGGCAAGTGCTGTTGGCACCGCTGACATAAGAGGCAAATGTGTTTTTGTCGTAGGCGCTGGTGTCCGCAGACATCGAAACAACTTCGTTGTTCATTTTGACGCCGGTCATGTAAGCGGCCATAGAAGGAGCGCTGTCAGTCACTTGCGAATCACCTGAGTAGGTGGTGATGAAAGCCGTTTCTGGCAGTGTGTCCATTGTCAACTCACCGTCTTCACCCGCTTTGTAGATGCGGGCTGCGGTCATGGTGGTTAAACCCATGCCGTCACCTAAAAAGAAGATCACGTTCTTGGCAACAGGTGCCTCGTTGGTGGAGCTGCAGGCTGACAAACCTGCGACCGAGAGTGCTGCAAGTGCACCCCACAAAATGACTTTACGCTTCATGATGATCCTCGTTGAGTAGCAAAGAAAATGTGTATCTTTGCAACCCAATAAGACGAGGTCATGAAAGATTTATGAAGATTTCGCGTCAGCAGATTTGAGTGGTTTGCAATCTGCACAAAAAAACAAATTGGCACCCAAATAACGCTTGAACGAACCCGTGTTGCGCATTTTGTGTTGGCCGCATTTCATGCAGCTCATCGTTTCGCCGGTGCGACCCATGCCTTGAAAGGGGGAGCCATTTTTTTTGTTTGTGTAGCGCAAGCCATCGCTGGCGATTTGTGTTTTGTCGTGGTGGTAATCGTTCATGCGCTTGACCTCACAAAATAGGCATCAAAAAAAAGCCGCAAGTTGCGGCTTTTGAAAAGGCTAGGAGACCTTGGAGAGAACTATCCGAGTTGGAGGCGCTGCTGCACGCAACACCTCCAAACTCAAATCAACAACTTCTTAGAAGTCGTAACGCATACCCAAAGACAAGCCCTTGCTGTCCTTGCCTGTGCTGCCGGCGACGTTGGTCGAACGGCCTTCAGTCCAAGGTGTCACAGCAGCGGCTGTACCGTTAGACACGGTGGCGTAGTTGGCGTAGAAACGGAGCTCTTTGTTGATGATGCGGTCGATACCAACGGCGGTCATCTTGGTGTCCATGCCCACTTTGTTGGCAGAACGGTCCATCACATGGGCGCGCAATACGGTGTGGTTAGGGATGATTTGGTATTCAGCGCCAAAGCCAGTGATCTTGCTGCCTTGGTCATCTGTGGCGGTTTTCATGTAGTTGGCTTTTTGGTAGAAGCCGACCAATTTCAAATCGCTCATCACTTTGTAAGACAAAGCCAAACGGGTGGCATCGCGGTCACCGTCTTTGGCGTTGGCTTGGTAGTTTTCTTGGGCCAAAGCGGCTGAGAAATCACCACCGTTGTAAGTCGCAGACATGCTGGTCATAGCGTTTTTGGTTTCCACGCCAGCAGAGCTGGTCACGGCTGTGGCGGCTTCGTGAGGCGAGTAAGCCAAAGCAACGCGGATGCCCATCATGTCAGGCGATTGGTACTGAATGATGTTGTTAGGACGCTCGTCAAACTTGGCGCCTGTGCGCGTGATGTTGCGCATGTCGCCCAGTTGGTCGCCAAACAAGTTAGCAGCTTCGCGTGCCACTTTCATGGGGGTGTCAAACTTACCCACTTTGACTTGACCAAAGCTACCTTCGATGCCGGCGAATGTGTCGCGCGTGGCTAGACGGTTTTTGTCGTCTTGAGGCGCGTTGATGGATGTCGCTGTTGTTGTGGGTGTTGTTCCAGTAACAGGCAAAGCAGGAATGGTGACCGCGTTGGAAGAGTCCGAAGTTTTGGTGAACAACACTTCAGATTCAATTTGCCAAATACCTTTCAGGTCGCCAAAGCTCTTGTCGCCACGAAAGCCCACGCGTGATGAATTGCTGGACAAGTTCATGCGGTCGTATTTGTTGCCATCGTTGAGTTGGTCAAACGAGATGTGCGCACGGCCGTAAAACTCCCAGTTGCCTGCGGTTTTGAGTTGGCTAGATTGAGCAACGGCTGACAATGCGGTAGCGCCCATGGCCACAGCCAAAATTACATTCTTTTTCACGAGTAAAACTCCGGTTGGTTAAAAACCTAGCCAGTGTTGCCTTCGCGTATGACGAGGCCGTGAAGGATTTATGAAACTTTTTTGAAACCGCTAAATTCAAGCACCAAGTGCGATAAGTGCGGTCGTGTTGATACCGCGTGTTTTCTTTTCTAGCCAACGTAACAACGAAGTTCGCCAGCCGTTCCTTTTTCTAGATGGCGCACAAACCATCGTGTATTCCAGTTGCGGCAAGCCACCACGTTTGCGCTTGAAGTCGCCTGCGCCTGAGCTGTAATTCAAAAGCAACGCATGGGTTTGGGTGTATTCATGAATGGCCGAAAACAACAGGCGGTACAAACCGTCGATCTCTGCGTCTGTGGCGTAGCCCAGCGCTGGCACGGTCAAGGTGTTGCCGACTTGGTAGAGCATGGCAAAGGCCATGATGTCGCCGTTGCTGTGTGTCAGTGTCACCGCGCGCATGACGTGTTGATTCAATATGTCTTCAAAAAAATCAGTGGTGTATTGGGCGTTGAGTTGGCTGTGCTTGTCTAAATAAATGCGGGTGTAAAGCGCGGCCATACGGCGTGCTGATTCACGCGATACGCTGTCCATCACGGCCATGCGCAGGCCTGATCGTTTGCGTGCTGTGTGGTCACGCATCAGGTGCGAAGGTTTGCGCGCCAAGCCTTGGCGCAAGTCAAACTCATACACCACGCGTGCAGGTAGCGCCACAAAACCTATCTGGCGCAGTGCGGCGATTAGGTGCGCATGCTTATCGGGTTGCAGGTTTCGCACGCCCACAAAATAGTCAGGGTTCTCGGTCATGACGCGGGTGCACATCTGCGTCAAGTCTGCGACGGTTGCGCCGTCCCACACGTTGGTAGAAACGGGCCAATTGCCCACCAAGGCGATGCGGTCCAGACCCATCCAAGACGAACAGGTTCCTAGCCGTCGTATCAACCAAGCTGCCCACCATTTGTCTTGCAACTCTTCTGCGGCGTAGTCAAACCAACCGCTGCGCAGCGAGGTGAGGTAGCTGGTGTTGGCCGTTCGTTGACTGTGCGAGACCGTGACTGCCCATGGCGCAGTGCCCAGCCATTGCAGGTCCGCGCAGGCATTGCGCATCCAGCGCTCAAGCGGCTGGCGCGGCCATGTGGGTGGCATCAGGCTTGCAAACGGTACAAATGGAACGCGCCGTAAATGCCCGAACGGTCGGTGGGGCCGAGTGTGTCAGAGGTGGCATCGTCGCGGTCCCATTTGCCTTGCAAGTCGCCCGTAAAGCAGACGTCCACCGGAGAGGTGACGCCCGCTGTTCTGAAGATCACGCGTGCACCAGGCTTGGCTGCGCGGGTGATTTCGCGCCACAAAGCGGTGATCTCTTCGTTCGACATCCAGTCTTGTGCATCCAGCAACACCACGGCATCCACGCTGAGCACATCCATGCGTGCAATCGCATCGCGGATGTTGCTTTGCTCGACCGAGAGTTTGTTCAAGTTGGTTTTGACTTGCGCGTAATGTTTGCGCATCAAATAAGGTGGCAACGCACTTTGACCTGTTGCGTCATAGCGTCGACCAAAGGCTTGCCACGCAAAGTAGTTGTCTTTGATGGGCACCACCGTGGCCAAGCGACGTGCGCGTTCTTTCAACACTTGGGCCATGTTGTCGGGTTGCTCATCGCACAGGGCGTTGTGTTGGCTGGGTGGAATGCCCAAGTTATAAAGCGCGAAGGGGCTGCTGCAAATTTTGGCCATCAATTTGGAGTCGAAAATTTTGGCAACTTTGTCGTCAAACCATTTTTCCTGCGCTTGTTGGGTGGGTTGCTCCAGCAACTCATTGAGCTTCACGCCGTGCAATTTGGCACCCCAGTGGATGATGCCAATCAGCTGCCCCAGCAAACCATATTTGTAGAAGCCTTTGGCAAACATGCGAATGCGTCGAAAGCCAATGGGGCCACCTTCCCAGTAATGGCGGCTGTCCGCATCGAGCTTGGGCGCGATTAGCGTTTTGTAGACACGCACGTTGCTCGACGCTTGTGCAATGCCAAAGAACTGAAAGAAATCCTCGTAGCTGGGCAAAGCGCGCAGCCCCGCCATTTTGAGCTTGACCAACGAGACGTGGGCGTGGTTCAAGTCAACCGCTGTCACCTTGGCTGGATTGGCTGTCAAATACGACAAGGCATTACAGCCGCCTGAGGCAATGGTGACCACATGGTCACCTTCACCCAAATTCAAGGCCTGCATGTCCATCACTGGATCTTCCCAAATTTGCGTGTAAACCAATTGACGGAACCACATCGCAAACAAACGCTCTTTCAAGGTCGCTTTTTGTTTGTGGCCAAACACCGCGTTGCTCAATAATTCTTTAGAGCGGTCTGCGTTGGCAATGGGGGCGGGGATTGTTTGTGTGAATTCCATGACGTACTTTGAGTAGAAGCGACGCCTTGCATGATGCGTTTCATTCGTGAAGATAGCGTGACGATTTGGTGTCGCGTTCATGAAATTAGAGGCACGCTTTTCACGTACAGTTCGCGCCATGAGAGTTTTTCAAATCAACCCCCAAGCCGTTGTTGAGTCGGCCAAGCTGCCCGATCAATTGCCCGAACAAGGCTTCATCTGGATGGCTTTTGCAAGACGAGAATTTGAGGTTTTGCAGCAAGAGATTCAGAGCACCTTAGAACGCTTGTGCGGCGCGCAAATTGTCGATTTGCATGTGCTGGATGTGCTGAACAACCAGTTGCCTTCGCATTACGACTACACCTCCGACTACAACCTGATGGTGTTTCGACGGCTTGCGGCGGGACAAACGGAGTCAGACCTGTCCCGACCTGGCGAGATCTTGCATCGCTCCCGCGACAAAGGCGGCCCGCCCGTGTTGCACCGCATCGACACCAGCCCTGTGGCCTTTGTGGTGTTTGACCGCTTGGTGTTGACGGTCCACCCGACCGACTGTGCCATTCGCGAGAGCTATGCCGCGCGCCTGTTGAGCTTGGGCGCGTTGGCTGCCAATACACAAGCGGGTCAGCAACCCAACCGTTTGCCTGTAAGTCCACCGGATTTGATGCTGCGTGTGATCAGTCAAATGGTGGACGGCTATCTCAATTTGCGTCGTGAACTGACGCGCCAACTTGACCACTGGCAAAGTGAGTTGATCAACCCCAAAACGCGTTTCAACAATTGGAGCGCTTTGTTGGATGCACGTTTGTCTCTGCACCATTTGGATGAGATTTGCGAAGACCAACGTGCGGCCATTCAAGACTGGATCGACGCCCTCGATGCGGTGGTTGAGCCGCATGCCGTGCACCCGCGTTCGTTTGAGTTGCTCAAAGTGCGCAGTCGTGATGTGTTGGAGCACATTGAGCGGGTGGTGCACCATGTGCGCCGCTTAGAGCAAAGTGCTGAAACGGCCGTGCAAATGCATTTCAACGCGCAGAGCAATCGGACCAACGACATCATGCGCACCTTGACGGTTTTGACGGCCATCTTTTTGCCTTTGAACTTGATCACCGGATTTTTTGGCATGAACTTTGAGACCTTTGCCGTCCTTCATGATGAGCATGGTTTGTGGTGGACGACGCTGTTCATGCTGGTCTTGGCAGTGAGCTTGGTGGTTTTCTTTTGGCGCAAGCGTTATTTGGGTGGCACCAGTTGAGCTTGCGGCACTGTCACTGATTTTTCACAATGGGTCGCTAAAGTTCATGTCAATTTCTCAATCGATTGACATGAAGGTGGCCTTATTTTTCGCCCTATCTTTAAGGCTGCGTGCTGCTTGTGCCTCTTGCACCTCTTGTCTGGGTGCGCCATTCGCAGTTATGCCGTCGATCAAGCGGCAAACGCTCTAGCGGGCCAAGATCTTGCCGCTGAGGATGACTTGGTGTTGGTGCGCGAAGCCAGCGCGTTCTACCTCAAGGTGTCTGAATCTTTGCTGCGCGAGTCGCCTAGCAACCTCAAGTTAGCGCAAACCGTCGCGGCGAGCTTCACACAATACGCCTATGCGTTTGTGGCCTTCGAGGCCGAGAAAACCGAACCTGTGAATGCCAAGGCCGCTTTTGTGCTGCGCGAGCGTGCAGCACGTTTGTATGGTCGTGCGCACCGCCATGCCATGACCGCTTTAGAACAGAGCAACCCAGGATTGACCTTGGCGCTGTCGCAGCCGTCCAAAGTGCTGGCTCCGAACCCTTCTGAGCAACAAGTGGCCCTGGCTTATTGGGCTGCTGCGTCGTGGGGCGGCCTCATTTCTTTGTCCAAAGACCAACCCGATGTGGTGGCCGATTTACCTCAGGCCATTCGCTTAGCGCATTGGGCTTGGCAGGCGAATCCGAGTTATGGGCAGGGCGCTTTGGCCAGTTTGCTGGGCACGTTTGAGGCGGCGCGACCCAACGGGTCTGCAACACAAGCTGCACAGTATTTCGACCAAGCCATGCGCGATGGTGCAGGTGCCCAAGCAGGGCCTTATGTGGCGAAAGCCGAAGGCATTGCGTTGGTCGCGCAAGATCGCGCGATGTTTGAGCAGCTGTTGCATCAAGCGGTCGATGTGGCCAGCCGCCACCGCAATTTGCAAAACGAAGTCATGCGCGAGCGCGCTGTGTGGCTGCTTGAAATGACGGACGATTTATTTTGAAAGCCTTGTTATGTTGAAGTCTGCTTTGGTGGTGTTGGCGGTGTCGTGGGGCGCCATGTGTTCTGTTTCAGCGGCCGACAAGCCATTTCGTATGGGTACGTTGGCCCCGAAAAATTCGCTCTATCACCGCCAACTTTTAGAGGTGGGTGAGGCTTGGCGTGCTGCGCAAGGTGGCAGCGCCAAGTACGTGGTGTTTGCCGATGGCAGTCAAGGCGGTGAGACAGAGCTGGCGCGCCGCATGCGTATTGGGCAGCTTCAAGGGGCCCTGTTGTCGGTGGTTGGCTTGCATGAAATTGAGCCGTCAATCAGCGCGCTGCAAGCGATGCCGCTGCTGTTTAAGAGTTGGGACGAGGTGGATTTCGTGCGCGAAAAAATGCGCCCTGCCATGGAGAAGAAATTTTTAGACAAAGGCTTTGTGGTGCTCGCTTGGGGGGATGCAGGCTGGGTGAGGTTTTTCTCCAAAGAGCCGGCCTTCAGGCCCGACGACTACAAAAAGATGAAGTTTTTTGCGTGGGGTGGCGAGGCCGATCAGCAAGAAATCATGAAAAGTCTGGGCTACACCCCAGTGCCTCTTGAGACCAGCGACATCTTGCCCTCTATCCAAACGGGCATGATCAATGTGGTGCCTTCGACGCCTTACTTTGCCTTGGCCAGTCAGGTCTACACCATGGCCCCCCATATGTTGGAGATCAATTGGGCGCCGATCGTTGGGGCTTTGGTTGTGACTAAAAAGGCATGGGACGAGATGTCCCCCGCGACGCAAGATGCGGTGCGTGTGGCGGGTGAAAAAGCCGGCGCTCAAATTCGTACCAAAGCGCGCCAAGAGGTGGAGGAGGCCGTTGACGCGATGAAAAAACGTGGCCTTGTGGTGAACAAACCCAACCCCGAACAAATGCGTGAATGGACCGAGTTGGCCGACAAGCTCTACCCCCGTATTCGCGGCACCTTGGTGCCAGCCGAAACCTTTGACGAAGTGTTTCGTCATTTGAAGGCCTACCGTGCCAGCAAGGCCAAGTGATGATAAAAATCTGGCCCTTAGACGAGGCTTTGGCAGGGATTGCACTGGCCTTGATGGCGCTGATCCCTATTCTTGAAATTGTCTCTCGCCCCCTGCTGGGCAAGGGCGTTGAGAACGCACCGGTGTTGGTGCAGCACTTGGGATTGGTGATGGCCATGTGGGGTGCTTTGGCGGCTGAGCGACACGGTCATTTGACGAGTTTGGGGGCTGTGTTCCAAGGCTTCAATGCTTGGGCGCAAGCTGCGGCCTCGCTGGTGTGCGGGGTGTTGGTCTGGGCAAGTTGGCAGTTGGTGGCGAGCGAGCGTGAGGGCGCGCAAACCTTGGCCTATGGCCTGCCCATGTGGTGGGTGCAGTTGGCGATGCCTGTGGGTTTTGCGTTGTTGGGTTTTAAATTGGCCGCACGCTGCGTGCCGCAACTTTGGGGCAAACTTTTCTTAGGCATCTTGCTGCCCGTATTGGGTTTCAGTTTGGGGGCGATGGGCGACGGCGAAGTGCTTGCGCTATGGCCGATGCTCTTGGGCTTGGCCTTGATGTTGTTGTGCGGAGCGCCCATTTTTGCGGTGTTGGGCGGGCTGGCCTTGGCGTTGTTTTGGCAAGAAGGTTTGCCGTTGGCGTCGATTGCGTTGTCGCATTATCAAATCACAGTGAATCCGTCGCTGCCCGCTTTGCCCTTGTTCACATTGGCAGGTTTGGTCTTTGCACGCACGGGGGCCGCGCAGCGGTTAGGGGCTGTCTTTTTGGCCATGTTTGGCCACGGCGCTGCGGGGTCGGTCGTGGCCGCTACGGTGTTGTGCTCCGTCTTTACCGCATTCACGGGCGGTAGCGGGGTGACGATTTTGGCCTTGGGTGGTTTGTTGTTGCCCTTGTTGCGCAATGCGGGCTATCCCGAGAAAAAGGGCATCAGCTTGGTCACCAGTGCCAGCGCATTGGGGGTGTTGTTGGCGCCGTCTGTGCCACTGATCATGTACGCCATCATCGCGCGCGTGCCGATCAACACCATGTTCTTGGCGGGCTTGATTCCGGCCGTGGTGATGGTGGGGTGCTTGCTGCTGTTTGGTGGCTATTTGCGCGTTCCCACGGCCGCTACAAGTGCACAAACAGCTTCGGCATCTCTTTCTCTGAAAGATGCGGTGTGGCAAGCCAAGTGGGAAATATTGGCGCCGGTCGTCGCGATTGGCTCGTTGATTTCAGGCCTTGCCACGCCGACTGAAAGTGCGGCTTTGACGGCCGTTTATGCGGTGCTCACACAGGCTTTTGCGCATGGTGAATTGACCACCCGTTTGTTGGCGCAGTGTTTGTCGACGTGTGCGCAAATCATTGGCGGCGTGATGTTGATTTTGGGAATGGCCTTGGGCTTGACCAATTTTTTGGTGGATGCAGGCGTGCCCGATTTGGCCATCGACTGGGTGCAAGGCATCACAAGCAACAAGTGGGTGTTCTTGTTGGCATTGAACGTCTTTTTGTTTTTTGCCGGTGCTTTGATGGAAATTTATGCAGCCATTGTGGTGTTGGTGCCGCTGTTGCTGCCGTTGGCCGTGAGCTATGGCATCGACCCCATTCACTTCGGCATCATTTTCTTAGCCAATATGGAGATGGGATTTTTATGTCCACCGGCAGGCATGAACATTTATTTTGCGTCGGCCGTTTTTGAGAAGTCATTGCGTGAGGTCGCGTTGTCTGTCTTGCCTGCTTTGGTGGCGATTTTTGTGGGGACGGTGTTGATTTCGTGGCTACCACTTGTGGCGACGGGCTTGCCAGCGCTGGTGGCCGCTGGTTGGCGCTGACGTTGATCAGCCTGCGCTGAGTGTCTCTAGTTGCGCGGTCACGCTGCTGCGTGCCAGCAGTGCCAAGCTTTTTCTGGAATGACCTTGTGGCATCAAGCAGTGGCCTGCATGCAAGCTGATGCAGACACCATCACGGGCTCGCATCACCTGGTGGAGTGAGTTGAGAAAGCTCACATCGCCCACAAACGCAGCGCGTGTGCAATGCGCGCCTGTGTGCGTGCTGGTGTAACGCAACGCCAAGGGCTGCACGGGGACATCTTGGTGAATGGCCGACTCAAACAAGTTCGCATGAAACATCTCGACGGAGTGGCCCAGTGTGCTGGTGCCTTCAGGGAATCCCGCAACGTTGTAGCCTTGCTGCAAGGCGGTGGCCACATCGACCACCATGCGCCGCGCCGAACTCGGCGACCCTCGGTTCACAAACACCACGCTGCAAGCCTGCGCGATGGCGCCGACCACGGGCCAATGGCGCACTTCTTGTTTGGCGACAAAGATGCTGGGCTGTATCGTTTGAATGACCAGCACATCCAACCACGACACATGGTTGGCGACGAGCAGTTGGGGGGTGTCTGCCAACGGGTGACGCTGGATGGGCTCGATGACTTCAACGGTCACGCCCATGAGTTTCACGGTTTGCGCAGACCAAGTTTGTATGGCTAAGAGTTTTTCTTCGCGGCTGAGTTTGGGGAATCGCACCCACAAAATCCAAAATGCACGGAGGAATGCCTGCATGAGGCGTAGGTATTTGATGAGCAGCATAAACGCCTAGAAGTTTAGGTCTTCGATGTGACAAAACCGTTAAATCGTTGTCATCAAAATTTCATGGTTTCGTCTTTGTCCCGTCACGCGATGTTTTGAGAATTGCAGGCATTGCAAGACATACATCACGTCAAAAAAAGGACTGACCATGAAAGAATTGCCAAACCCCACCATGCCGTTGTCGTTGATCGACTTCCCTCGGGGGTCACTTCATCGACACGATCATCAAGTTGAAAAAAATCTTGTTGCGCCCCAAAAAGCTCAAGAGCGTCCAGCGCTGATCGTTGAGTGGGCCAAGCACCAAGATGAGGTGCGTGAAGCACAGCGTTTGCGCTACGACGTGTTCGCCACAGAGATGGGTGCGCGTTTGAAAGAAAGCATCCCAGGCCATGACATCGATTTATTCGACGATTACTGCGAGCACTTGATCATTCGTGATGACGCCACCGAGCAAGTCATTGGCACTTACCGCGTGCTCACGCCCGCACAAGCCAAACGCATTGGCAGCACTTATTCTGATTTGGAATTTGATCTGATTCGCTTGCGTGCTTACCGCGAGCGCATGGTCGAGTTAGGTCGCAGCTGCGTGCATCCTGAGCACCGTCACGGTGGCGTGATCATGGCGCTGTGGGGTGCGTTGGCTGAATTCATGGTGCGCAACAAGTTAGACGTGATGATCGGTTGTGCCAGCATCCCGATGCTGCACCAAGGCGTGATCAGTGGCGAAGTGGCCGCCAGCATTTGGCACCAACTCAAGCAAACGCATTTGGCGGATGTGTCGGACCACGTCACGCCACGTTTGGCGTTGCCGGTAGACCAGTGGGAGGTGAACCCTGCTTTTGAGCCGCCAGCGTTGATCAAAGGCTACTTGCGCTTGGGCGCCAAAGTGTTGGGCGCGCCCGCATGGGACCCCGACTTCAACACCGCAGATTTGCCCATGTTGATGAAAATCAACGACATGCCAGCGCGTTACCGCAAACACTTTTTGGGTGCTTGATGCATTACCGGGCGATCTTCATTTCTGATTTGCATTTGGGAACGCCTGGATGCCAAGCCGATGCCTTGCTTGACTTCTTGAAGCTCAACACCAGTGACTATTTGTACTTGGTGGGCGATATCGTGGATGGTTGGCAATTGCGTCGCAAATGGTATTGGCCACAAGCGCACAACGATGTGGTGCAAAAGCTGTTGCGCAAAGCCCGCAAGGGCTGTCGTGTGATTTACGTGCCAGGCAACCACGATGAGTTTGCACGCGGTTTTTTAGACCATCAATTCGGCGGCATTGAGGTGGTGGAAGAAGCCACGCACCTGACGGCTGATGGTCGCAAGTTGTGGGTCATTCATGGCGACTACTTTGACGCCGTGGTGCAGCAAGCCAAATGGCTGGCCTACGTGGGTGACTATTTGTACGAGTTCACACTCAAACTCAATCGTTACTTGAACAACATGCGTGGTCGCTTGGGTTTGCCTTACTGGTCTTTGTCTGCTTACTTGAAGCACAAGGTGAAGAAGGCCTTGAACTACGTCACTGATTTTGAAAATGCAGTGGCGCAAGAAGCGGCCAAGCATGGCTACCAAGGTGTGGTGTGCGGCCACATTCACCGCGCTGAGATTCGCGATGTGAATGGCGTTTTGTATTGCAACGACGGCGATTGGGTGGAAAGCCGAAGCGCATTGGTCGAGCACAAAGATGGCCGCTTAGAGTTGTTGTTCTGGAATGCCGAAGCCAAGGCCGTTGAAAAACCCAAGTTACTCAAGGTCGCATGAAAATCGCTTTGATCACAGACGCTTGGCGTCCACAAATCAATGGTGTGGTGACGACGCTGGTCGAGCTGGTCGATCAACTCATGGCCCAAGGTCATGAGGTCGAGGTGGTGCACCCAGGTCTGTTTCAGACGCGCCCTTGCCCAGGGTATGCGGGCATTGAATTGGCCGTGCGTCCTGACGCGCAGCTCAAAGCGCAGCTGGATCGCTTTGTGCCAGATGCGATTCACCTTGCGACGGAAGGCCCTCTGGGTTGGGCCGCGCGTAAATATTGTGTGCGTCGAAAGCTGCCTTTCACCACGGCCTTTCACACACGGTTCCCCGAAATTTTGAAGGCAGCCCTGCGTGTGCCGTTGTGGATGGGCTACGCCTTATTTCGGCATTTTCACAAGCCCTCTTCGGGCGTGATGGTGCCCACGCAAGGCGTGATGCGCTTGCTCGATGGCAAGGGCTTTAAAAACTTGTGCAGCTGGACCCATGGTGTGGATATGGCGCTGTTTGAGTTTTGTTCATCGGTTCAAAATCACCCTGCTTTGGATGATTTGCCGCGTCCTGTTGCGTTGTACGTGGGGCGCGTGTCGTATGAAAAAAACATTGACCAATTTTTAGCGATGCCTTGGCATGGCAGCAAAGTGGTCTGTGGTGTTGGGCCGTTGGAGGCGTCATTGAAGCAACGCTTTCACGACGTTCGCTGGCTAGGCGTGTTGCCGCGTGATGAACTGGCCAAGGTGTATGCCAGTGCGGACGTGTTCACCTTTCCCAGCCGCAATGAAACCTTTGGTTTGGTGATGCTGGAAGCCATGGCATGCGGCACCCCCGTGGCGGCTTTTCCAGTGGATGGGCCCTTGGAGGTGTTGCGTGATCCGTCGGGTGCCCTGAATCTTCCGCAGGGCGGTGTGTTGCATGAAGACTTGGCTTTGGCCAGTTTAGAAGCGCTCAAAGTGCCGCGCCACAACGCGCGCTTGCAAGCGCTGAGCTTCAGTTGGGATGAGGCCACGCGTTTGTTTGAATCGCATTTGGTCAAAGTGCCGCCTCGGCGCGTTTGAGGATGGTGCGTTGCCGCGCAGACGTGGTGTTTGAAATGTGTCAAGCTTGTCGATATGCGTTGATTTGTCACGAGACTGTCACGATGGCAGGACAAACTTGCATGTATTGAAACTAGGTATCCACATGACGACTTCGCCAACGCCCTCAAAGACACCCGCAGCGACGGTATCGACCGATTGGTTGGATCGCGATTTAAGTCTTCTTGCCTTCAATGCCCGTGTGCTGGATTGGGCGAAACGCCCTGAAGTGCCTTTGTTAGAGCGTGTGCGCTACTTGTGCATCGTCTCGTCGAACCTCGATGAGTTTTTTGAAGTGCGTGCCGCGCTGTATTCAAGCGTCGACAACCCCAAAGCCGCGCCAGACGCTGCCAGCGCCAAAGCCCATTTGAATTTGAGTGAGGTGGCACACGCCTTGGTCGACGAGCAATATGCGCTCTACAACGATGTGTTGATGCCCGCATTTGCCAAAGAAGGCGTGCGCATTTTGTCGCATGGCGAGCGCAACTTGGCTCAACACCGTTGGGTCAAATCCTTTTTCGACCGCGAAGTTCGCCCGTTGCTTTTGCCTGTGGGCTTGGACCCTGCACACCCATTCCCCCAAGTGGCCAACAAGTCACTCAACTTCATTGTGCGACTCTCAGGCAAAGACGCTTTTGGCCGCGACAACGAAATTGCCATTGTCAAAGTGCCGCGCAGCTTGCCGCGTCTCATCCCTGTGCCTGAAAAATTGTCTGGCAAGCGTCAGTTGTTTGTCTCGATTTCCAGCGTGATTCGCGCGCATTTGAAAGACCTGTTCCCAGGCCGCGATGTGGGGCAGTTTTCACAGTTCCGCGTGACCCGCCATTCAGACTTGGCGGTGGATGAAGAGGACGTCAAAAATCTGCGCACGGCGTTGCGCAAGGGGCTGGTGCACCGCAACTACGGCCAAGCGGTGCGTTTGGAAGTATCGGCGGGTTGCTCTGAACATTTGTCTGATTTTTTGCTGCATCAATTTGAGTTGCCTGCTTCTGCGCTTTACCGCGTGCATGGCCCTGTCAATTTGGTGCGCATGAACCAGTTGATCGATTTGGTGGACAACCCCAAGTGGCTGTTCCCGCGCTATGTCGGCAGCTTTCCGCATCAGCTCAATCCCAATACGTCCATTTTTGAGCAGCTACAAGCCGGTGATGTGTTGATTCATCAGCCCTATGAGAGCTTTGATGGCGTGCTGGCCTTTTTGCGTGACGCCGTGCGTGACCCCGATGTGTTGGCCATCAAGCAAACCATTTACCGCACAGGTGCCGATTCGGTGCTGATGGAGTTGCTGCGCGAGGCCGTGCAGCGTGGCAAAGAAGTGACCGTGGTGGTGGAGCTGAAAGCTCGCTTTGACGAAGAGGCCAACATCAACTGGGCGGAAAAGCTGGAGTACATCGGCGCACAAGTGGTGTATGGGGTGGTGGGTTTGAAAACGCACGCCAAGATGCTGCTGGTGTCGCGCCGCGAAGGTCGCAACATCCGCCGTTACGCGCACATGTCGACGGGCAACTACAACCCACGCACCGCCAAGCTCTATACCGATTTGAGTCACCTCACTTGCGACCCCAAATTGACGCAAGACGTTGAAACCGTCTTCAATTTGCTGGCCAGTCAAAGCAAAATTCCTCGCCTCAACAAGATGTTGATTGCGCCGTTTCACTTGCAACGTAGTCTCATCGAATGGGTCGACAAAACCGCAGCGTCGGCTGTGGCGGGCGTTCCCAGTCGCATCGTGTTGAAGATGAACACCTTGACCGATGAGAAGTTGATGGAAGCGCTTGTGCGGGCAGGGCAGGCGGGCGTGCAAATTGATTTGATCGTGCGTGGCGCTTGCATGTTGCCTGCGCAGCGCGTTGGCTTCACAGACAACATTCGCGTGCGTTCCATCATCGGTCAGTTCTTAGAGCACTCACGCGTGTTTTACTTTGCCAGCGGTGACAGTGAGACCTTGTATTTGTCGAGTGCTGATTGGATGAATCGCAATATGTTGCGCCGTGTGGAGTTGGCATGGCCTGTGGAAGATGTGGCCTTGCGAACTCGCATCGTCAACGAATGTTTGGTGGCGTATTTGCAGGACAACGTGGACGCATGGGAGTTGGATGCCGATGGCAACTACAAACGCGTACAAGCACCTAAGAGTCGCTCAGCCAAGCCGAAAGAACCACAAAGCGCTCAGGCCGCGTTGAAAGCGTTGTACGGCGTCAAAGTTTGAGGGGGATGCGATGGATTTGATTTTGTGGCGCCATGCAGAGGCCGAAGTTGCCGCTGAAGGCGATGATGATTTGTCGCGGGCCTTGACGTCAAAAGGCGACCGCCAGGCCCAGCGCATGGCCTCGTGGCTAGACAGTCACTTGCCTGAAGGCACACGCGTGCTGTGCAGTCCTGCAAAGCGAACAGAGCAAACGGCCAAGGCCTTGGGCCGTAAATTCAAATTGCGCGAAGAGTTGGTGCCCGACAGCAGTGCAGATGCCGTGCTGGACTTGATCAAGTGGCACCCAGAGACGGGGCCTCAAGGCAAAGGTCCGGTGCTGTTGGTGGGACACCAGCCTTATTTGGGGGAATTGGTGGCGCGCTTGCTCGGTATGCCTGAGCAAGCCTGCGCCATTCGCAAAGGCAGCGTGTGGTGGCTGCGCACGCGGGTACGCGAAGGTCAACTGCAAACGGTGCTCTTGACCGTGGTCTGTCCAGACCTTATTTCGCGTTCGTGGGACGACCGGTCTTGATCGTGGGCACTTTGATCAAGGCTGCTTTGAACTGAATGTCGCTCATGGCGGCCAATGCTTTGATGCCTGCGCGCAAGAGTTCGCTTTTCTTGACCGCTTGACCCAACTTGCCGCCGCGCACTTTGAGGGCGTCGATGACTTCGTATTCGTCTTTAGGAATAGTGAAGCTGTCGCGGACCAATTTCGGTTTTTTTACTTTGGCTGGTTTCTCAGCTTTTGCGGGCTTGGCAGCTACCACTGGTTTTTTGGGAGCGGCAACTTTGACGGCTTTCTTCACAGCTTTTGCGGGCGCTGCCTTGGGGGCTGCTGGTTTTGCTGCAGGCTTGACGGCCACTTTGGCGGCTGGCTTCGCAGGTGTTTTCACCGCAGATTTTTTGGCGACAACTTTTTTGACAGCCGCTTTGGGCTTCGCGACAGCTTTAGGCGTCGCTGCTTTGACGGCTTTAGGCGCGGCTGCTTTGGGTTCGTGGGAGGTCACGCTGGGGGTGGCTTGTGCATTCATTGAGGAATCCTTCAATTAAAAATAGTAAACAGTATAAACCGTTTACTCTTTTTGTTAATGATTTAGAAAATGAAGCGTCCAAGGTGTTCTCTCCCAAGCCGCGCACTCTTGTCTGAGTAAGTGCGCCGATTGTGGGTAGCGGCTTGTCCACTCCGCATCAACTGTCAAAACGAACAATTGCCGGAGATCGTTGCATCGCAGGGAGAGACCGTTGTGGTCTGGCTCTTTGCGTGCGTGGCACAAAATGATGGCGATGCGCAGCGACAAAAGCATTTTGACGAAATCCGGCTCATCAAACTCGGCTTCTAGTTTTTTCAGTTTGCCCCGTTGCCCCAGTATCAACACGCTCAAGCGGTGCAACTCTTGCATGCCAAAACCCAGCAGATCGGCGTTGTCCAAAATATAAGCACCGTGCTTGTGATAGTCACTGTGCGAGATGGCCATGCCCACCTCGTGCAAATGGGCCGCCCAGCTGAGCTTACGTTCTAGCTTGTCGGTGTGTGGGGTGTCTTTGGGGGCGATGCGCTCAAACAAGGTGAGGGCGGCTCTGCTGACGCGTGTGGCTTGTGCCGCATCGACCGAGAATTTTTGCGCCAAGCGCTGCACCGAGATGTCTCGCGCATCGGTGTTGTGGTCATCGCGCTCGACCATCTCGAACAACACCCCATGACGCAAGGCCCCTTGTGCCACCTGCAAGGTGTCAATTTCCAGCAGCTCCATCAAGGCGCGCAACACGCTCACGCCGCCGCCAATCACAGCGCGCCGATCTTCTTTCAAGCCTTCTAGGCGCACTTGTGAGGCGTGGCCAGCGCGCAGCAAACATTTCACCAACCAATTTAGCCCTTCGCGTGTCACTTGACCTGCGGGCCAACCCGACAACGCCAAGATGTCCGCCACTGCACCCACGGTGCCCGACGCGCCATAAGCCGTGTCCCATTGCGTGCGAGGGTAGCTGCTGAGGGCTTCTTCTAAAACGGCTTGTGCCGCAATTTCTGCGCGGTAAAAACTTTGTTCGGTGAACTCGCCTTGGGGGAAATACGCCATGGACCACGTCACGCTACCAACCCTGAACGAAGCCGTTTCGGTTGCTTCTGTGCCCAAGCCCAGAACCAACTCTGTGGAGCGTCCACCAATATCGATCACCAAGCGGCGCTCATCGCTGTGCGGCAGCATGTGCGAGACGCCTTGGTAAATCAAGCGCGCTTCTTCTGTGCCTGCAATCACTTCAATCGGGAACCCCAAAATCTCGCAGCCACGTTGGATGAACACATCGCGGTTTTTGGCTTCGCGCAGTGTTTGCGTGGCGACCGCGCGCACTTGTGCTTTTTTGAAACCCGACAGACGCTCGGCAAAGCGTGCCAAACAAGCCCAACCTCGCTCCATGGCGTCGGGCGTGAGGTTTCGGTCTTCGTCCAAGCCATTGCCTTGACGGACCGTTTCTTTCAAATACTCAATGCGTTGGATTTGTCCATGGTCGTAACGGCCAATTTCAAGTCGGAAGCTGTTGGAGCCTAAGTCGATTGCTGCAAGTAAGGTGCCGTGATTCATAAAAACAATATTATCTTTTTTTCGTGACAAATTGATGTCAATTTTGTGAAAGGCTTGGTGTACTGCTGTACCTTGAGCTGAGACCTCGACGCCGTCCGCTACGCAATAGGTGAATTCACCGAAATGAAACAAAGGCTTTCTACAATGTACAAATTGCACATCTGAGCTGTGTTCTAACCTCCCTTAAAACGTGCTAGGCCTCATTCCTCCTTTTATTCCTTTGCGACAAACTGCGTTGGCTTTTAGCTTGGCTTTGTTGTGCATGGTCGAAGCTGAAGCAGCCCGTCCTATGAATACGGATGACGCCAACATCGTGGATGAGAAATCGTGTCAGCTGGAGGCGTGGGTGAAAACTACGCACACCTCGCTAGAACGCTGGGCGCTACCTGGTTGCAATTTTGGCGGTGAAATTGAGTGGACGCTGGGAGGTAATTCCCAAGCCGAAGATGTGGTGGGTCAAACCCGGTATTGGGCGGGCCAAGTGAAAAAGCGTTGGCTGCCTGTGGGCGAAGGTAAGGTAGGCGTTTCAACCACGGTCGGGGTGGTGTCTATGCGGCCCGCCACGGCTTTGCGACCCAGCGACAAAGACTACTACCTCAACGTGCCTGTTACCGTGCCTTTTGGGGCAGACCGTTTTTTTCACGTCAACGCAGGCTGGGTGCAGCATCAAAGCTTGGGCGTGAGTCGTGCCACATGGGGCGTAGGCGGCGAGTTGCCATTGAGCGACAAGGTCATTGCCATTGCAGAAACCTTTGGCGAACAAGATGCTGGTCGGCGTTATCAGCTCGGACTTCGTGTCTGGTTAGTGCCGCAACGCGTTCAGGTTGACGCCACGTATGGTAATCAAGTCGGCATGCCTGAACAGATGCGTTGGATTTCTGTGGGTTTGCGCTTGCTTAGTCCTGCATTTTTACCCTGATCATGCAGAGGCGTAGGTCAGCTGTTGCATCAGCAGTTGTGCCGAGGGCGATAGCTCGCGCTGGGGGTTAAAGGCGACCACCAATTTACGCTTGGCCCAAGCGTCTTGCAGCGGAATAACTTTGAGCTTGAGTGCTTCCACTTGACTTACGCAAACGCCTAGCGGCAACACGCCAACGCCCAAGCCTGCCGCAATCATGTGACACATGGCGTCAAAGCTTCGGACTTGCACGCGCATGTGCATGTGTTCACTTTCTTGTTCTGCCATGCGCGACGTGAGTTCTAGCAGCGAGCTGCCTCGGTTCAGGCCAACGAAGTCGTATTGCAAACAAGTTTTAAAGTCCACGGTTTTCAGCTTGGCTAGCGGGTGCGTGGCATGGCTGAGCACCACCAATTCGTTGGTTTGAAATGGCAACACCGTCAACCCGTCCAAGGGCGTTTCGTCGGCCAAAACGCCAATATCCGCAATGCCGTCGACCAAGGCGCGCGCAATGTCGCCACTGAGTTGTTCTTCGAGTTCCACCCTGATATCGGCGTGCTCGGACAAAAACGTATGCAGGATGTTGGGCAGGTATTCGGTGAGCGACGACATATTGGCCCACAAACGCACATGGCCGCGAATGCCTTGCGAGTAATCGCTGAGCTCACTGTTGAACCGCTCTAAACCTTGAAATAAACGAATGCAGTGCTGCAAAGCCAAGTGCCCCGCAGACGTGAGCTGCACACCTTTTTGACTGCGATCTAGCAACTGTGACCCTGTCGCCGTTTCGAAGTCAGACAAGCGTCGACTGGCCGCAGACAAAGCCAAATGGCAGGCTTCTGCGCCTTTGGTGATGCTGCCTGTTTGAGCCACCGCACAAAAGAGGCGCAGTGTCACAAAGTCGAATCGGCTGAGGTTGAAACTTTTTTTCATGCGTGAGTGTGTTGACCTTCGCAAAATGCGAAGGAGATTTTACGCATGAGCAATTTTCTTGAAGGCGCTTTGTTTTTACAGTCTCCACATGTTTGATTTAGAAATCCCAAAACCATGTCCGCACTAACTGGACTCAAAGTCATTGAACTCGGACAACTCATCGCCGGGCCGTTTGCTGCCAAAACTTTGGCCGACTTCGGTGCCGACGTGGTCAAAATTGAAACGCCGCAAACGGGCGACCCTCTGCGTAAATGGCGTTTGCTCAAAGACGACACCTCGGTGTGGTGGCAAGTGCAGTCGCGCAACAAGCGTTCGGTGGCGCTGGACCTGAAAGAAAAAGAAGCGCAAGACATCGTGCGTCAATTGGTGCAAGACGCCGATGTGCTGATCGAGAACTTCCGCCCTGGTGCCATGGAAGGCTGGGGCTTGGGCCCCGATGCCTTGTTGGCCATCAACCCGCGCCTCATCATGTTGCGCATCAGCGGCTATGGCCAAACCGGGCCTTACCGCGACAAGCCCGGTTTTGGCGTGGTGGCCGAGGCCATGGGTGGTTTGCGCCACTTGACGGCCGAACCCGGTCGCGTGCCCGTGCGTGTGGGCGTCAGCATTGGCGACACCTTGGCGTCCTTGCATGGCGTGATTGGCATTTTGTTGGCACTGCAAGAGCGCCAACACAGTGGCCAAGGCCAAGTGATCGATGTGGCTTTGTACGAGGCTGTGTTCAACTGCATGGAAAGTTTGCTGCCCGAGTACAGCGCCTTTGGGGTGGTGCGCGAAGCTGCAGGCAGCGCGTTGCCTGGCATTGCACCTAGCAACGCTTACCGCTGCCAAGATGAGGGCTATGTGCTGATCGCGGGCAATGGCGACAGCATTTTCAAACGCCTCATGCACACCTTGGGCCGTGACGATTTGGGGCAAGACCCAGCCCTCGCGGACAACGCCGGTCGCGTCAAACGCGTGGAAGAAATTGATGCCGTCATTGGCGCATGGACCGCCCAGCACACCGTGGACCATGTGTTGGCCGCGCTCGATCTGGCGGCTGTGCCCGCAGGCCGTATCTATACCGTGGCCGACATCGCTGCAGATCCGCATTACCAAGCGCGCGGCATGATTCAACAGGTGCAGATGGACGATGGCACCTCTCTGTCTGTCCCCGGCATCGTGCCGAAGTTGTCGCGCACCCCAGGTAGTCACCGTCGCAATGCCCCCACCATTGGGCAAGATACCGATGCGGTGCTGCAAGACATGGGTTTAACCTCAGCACAGATTCAAACGCTCAAAGACAAAGGCATCGTGGCATGACCCGCATTTATTTCAACGAAGTCGTCACGCGTGATGGCTTTCAAATTGAACCCAACTTTATTTCTACGGATGCGAAGGTGGCCTTGATCGACGCTTTGAGCTTGTGTGGCTACGCCAAGATTGAAGCCACGTCGTTCACCTCGCCCAAAGCGATTCCCATGTTGCGTGACGCCGACGAGGTGATGGGCCGCATTCAACGTGTGCCCGGCGTGGAATACACCGTGCTTGTGCCCAACCTGCGTGGCGCTGAGCGTGCCATGGAGGCCAAGGCTGATGAGTTGAATTTGGTGATGTCCACTTCCGAGGCGCACAACCTCGCCAATCTGCGCATGACCCGCGCTCAAAGCTTCGCCGCATTGGCTGGCGTGGTGCGCTATGTGGACGGTCAAACACCCATCAACGTGTCACTCTCGACGTGCTTTGGTTGCCCCATGGCGGGCGATGTCGCGTTGGCTGATGTGTTGGGTGTCGCGCGTCGCTTTGTCGACCTCGGTGTGCGTGGCCTCACCCTTTGCGACACCACGGGCATGGCGCATCCCCTGCAAGTCACGCGCATGGCCGAAGCGCTGCAACAGCAATTGCCAAACACCCAACTCACGCTGCACTTTCACAACACGCGTGGCATGGGCTTGGCCAATATCTTGGCGGCGGTGCAGTCGGGCATCACACGTTTCGACGGCTCGCTGGGCGGTTTGGGCGGTTGCCCTTATGCGCCTGGCGCCAGTGGCAATGTGTGCAGCGAAGACGCCATTCACATGCTCGACGCCATGGGCTACGACACCGGTATGGACGTGGCGCAGCTGATCAAGTTGGCGCGGCAGTTGCCGCAGATGGTGGGCCACGAGGTGCCGGGGCAGGTGGCCAAGGCCGGTCGCATCACCGATTTGCATCCAGCGCCATGATGGATCACCTCGACCATTTAGTGCTCACCACCTTCAACGAAGACGCTTGTGTCGATTTCTACACGCGCGTGGCGGTGTTTGTTCTTTATTGCTCGTCGACGATGGGGTTGGACAAGGTGCCAATGCCCTCAATCTCGATCTCACAGACATCGCCAGGCGCCATCCACACGGGTGGTGTGCGCGCATAGCCCACACCCGCTGGCGTGCCGGTGATCACCACGTCGCCAGGCTCCAAGGTCATGCACTCGGTGATGATGCGCAACGACTCCACCACGTTCCACAAAAAGTCGCGCGTGTTGGCGTCTTGCATGACTTTGCCATTCAAGCGCGATTGAATGCGCAAGCCCTCAGCGCCTGCGGGCAGCTCGTCGGGCGTGACCAGCCAAGGCCCGAAGGGGCCGGTGCCGTCAAAGTTTTTGCCAATCGTCCATTGCGCGGATTTGCGTTGGTAGTTACGGATGCTCGCGTCGTTGAAGCAGGCGTAACCGGCAATGCAGGCTAGCGCATTGTCCGCTGTCAGGTGGCGTGCACGCTGGCCGATGACCACTGCCAACTCGGCTTCGTAATCGAGCTGTGTCGACGCTTTGGGGCGCACGATGGGGCTTTGGTGGCCCACCATCGAGGTGGCGCCGCGCATGAAGAAGCTGGGGTACTCGGGGCGCGCATTGCCGCCTTCTTTGGCGTGGTCGGCGTAGTTCAAACCCATGCAAACGATCTTGCCGGGGTTGGGAATCAGCGGCAGCAATTGAACCGACGACAGCGTGCGAATGGCCGTGGCGGGGGCTTTGAGTGCGGCGGCGTGGGCGGCGGCCATGGCACCTTCGGTGGCAATCAGCGTTTTCAAATCTGCGGGTAAATCGAGGCCCAGCAAACTCAGGTCCACCAACGTCTCGGAGGACGCATCTTTGATCCAGCCCACGCCGGTGTGGTGGTCTGTTTTGAAGCTTAAAAATCGCATGTGGTTGTCTCCTTTTTTATTTATTCCAAGCGCCAGGTGTATTTCATACTGGCCCAACTTTGTTCAGCTTTGCCGTCCACTGTGCCAGGTCGGAACTGGCATTTCGAGAGGGCATTGCGTGCCGCTTCATCCAAGCGGTTGAAGCCAGAAGACTTTTCAATCTCGGCTTGCAGCACACGGCCATCGGCACCAATCAAAAACTTCAGCGTGACGGTTCCTTCTTCTTCGAGGCGGCGTGAGGCGCTGGGGTAGTCGGGCTTGGCGCAGCTCGCGCCGGCTTGAATGGTCGCGCCTGTGCGTATCGCAGGGGCTGGTGAGGCGGCTGGCACAGGTGGTGCCACCACAGCAGGGGCTGCGCTGGGCGGTGCCACAGGCACGGTGATGGTCGGTGTGGTGCTGGTGGGGGTTGGCACAGGCGCGGCAGCAGGCGGCGGCGGTGCTTTAGGGGGCGGTGGTGGCGTTTGGGGTGGGGCGAGCGGCGGCGGTACGTTCTCGCTCAGCAACATGGCGACCACTTTGACCTCGGTGATTTTCACGACCTTTTGGGCCAAGCCCGACTGAAGCGCCCACAGCAGCAGCCCATGCAGCAACACCACTAGCGCGATGCTGACGAGGTGCTTGCGCGGGTTGCGTTGGCGCTGGGCGTAGGGCGATGAGGAGGTCGAAGAAGTGTGCACGGGGCGGGTACTGAAAATCAACTCTGATTCTAGGGCGCCCGTGTGACCTCTTTAGGTCACGGGGGCTGGGTTGAACAACACCAGCGCGTTGTGCAGTTTCCAATGCTCCGCCCATGTCTTTTTACGACCACTGGCCACGTCCAGCATGAGTTGGAACAGTTCCATGCCAACGTCTTCAATCGTTTTGTCGCCATCCGCGATGGTGCCCGCGTTGATGTCCATCAGGTCGTGCCAGCGGCGGGCAAGGTCGGTGCGGGTGGCCACTTTGATGACGGGCACTTCGGCCAAGCCATACGGTGTGCCGCGCCCCGTGGTGAAGACGTGCATGTTCATGCCCGCGGCGAGTTGCAGCGTGCCGCAAATGAAGTCGCTCGCAGGGGTCGCCGCGTATATCAAGCCTTTTTGGGTGAGCTTGTTGCCCGGTGACAGCACGCCCGAAATGGGGGCCGAGCCTGACTTGACGATGGAGCCCATCGCTTTTTCGACGATGTTGGATAAACCGCCCTTTTTGTTGCCCGGCGTGGTGTTGGCGCTGCGGTCCACACGGCCGCGGGCCAGATAGGCGTCGTACCAAGCCATTTCACGGATCATGGCCTCGGCCACTTCCGGAGTGGTGGCGCGTGCGGTGAGTTGGTCAATGCCATCGCGCACTTCGGTGGTTTCCGAGAACATCACGCTGGCGCCTGCTCGCACCAGCAAATCGGTGCAAAAGCCCACGGCGGGGTTGGCCGTGACGCCTGAGAACGCATCGCTGCCGCCGCATTGCACGCCCACCACCAGCTCGCTGGCAGGCACGGTTTCGCGGCGTCGTAAGTTCAGACGTTTAAGGTGGCGTGTGGCGGTTTGCATGATGTCGTCAATCATGGACATGAAGCCCACATGGGCGTCGTCTTGCAGACACACCACATCCAGGGCTTCGCCGCGCTGGTCGTTGATCGGGATGGCGCCGGGGGGCATCAGGCGTTCGGGTTGCAGCTTTTCGCAGCCCAAGCTGACCACCATCACTTCGCCGCCAAAGTTGGGGTTCAGGCTGATGTTGCGCAGCGTGCGAATTGGGATTTCTGCACCGTCGGCGTCAATCGCCACGCCGCAGCCGTAGGTGTGTTCGATGCCCACCACGTCGTCGACGTTGGGGTATTTGGGCAGCAACTCCGCTTTGATGCGTTGCACCGCAAATTCCACCACGCCCGACACACATTGCACGGTGGTGGTGATGGCCAAGATGTTGCGCGTGCCCACTGAGCCATCGGCGTTGCGGTAGCCCTCGAAGGTGTAGCCCTCCAGCGGAGGAAGCGGCTCGGGCATGATCGTGGCGATGGGCAGGTTGTTCAGCTCGCGGGCTTCGGGCATTTGCAGCAGGCGCTCATGCACCCAGCTGCCTGCAGGAATGTCTTGCAGCGCGTAGCCAATGGGAATGCCATAGCGAATGACCGCGGCTTGAGCAGGCACATCGACCAGCGCTACTTTGTGGCCTTGGGGCACTTGGGTGGTCAAGGTCAGGCCGTCGGGCAACACGGTGCCAGCAGCCAAGCCGCCTGCGTTGGCCACGATGGCCACGTTGTCGCGGGCATGCATGCGGATGGTGATCGGGGTGGTCATCAAAGTCTCCTGTTTGTGGATAATGATAGCGGTACCATTTATCCGGTCAAGAACCCGTTGAATACCGACGTGCAAGTGAGCGACATGACTGACAAAGAAACCCCCAAACGATCACGCCGCAGCAGCGGTGCCATCACCCTGCGTGACGTGGCCATGCTCGCGGGTGTAGCGCCCATCACGGCCTCGCGTGCCATCAACACGCCCGGGCAGGTGTCGCCCGAGGTGTTGCGCAAAGTGCAAGAGGCGGTGCAACGCACGGGCTATGTGCCCAACCGCATGGCGGGTGGTTTGGCCTCGTCCCGCAGTCGCTTGATTGCCGCCGTGGTGCCCAGCACCGTGGTGTCGGTGTTCATGGAAACCATCGAGTCATTGAACGGCACTTTGTTTGACGCGGGTTACCAACTCATGCTGGGCCAATCGGGGTACTCTGCCGAGCGCGAAGAGTTGCTGCTTGAAGCCATCATTGGACGTCGTCCTGACGGCATCTTTTTGACGGGCATTTTGCCGCCGGGCAGGGCGCGCACGCGTTTGCTGGCATCGGGCATTCCGGTGGTCGAAACGTGGGACTTGACGCCCACCCCGATCGACATGCTGATTGGCTTCTCTCACTCGGACATTGGGCGTGAAGTGGCCCATTTCTTGATGGCCAAGGGCTACCAAAAATTCGCCATCGTGCGTGCGGAAGATGAGCGCGCCGATCGCCGCACCGTGGCGTTTCAAGAGGCCGTTGCGCAGCGGCGTTTGCCACCTGTGTTTGTGGTGAACGTGGGGGCCTCACGTTCCCTCAAAAGTGGGCGCGACGCGATGGCCCGCATCTTGGCCGAAGCGCCAGGCGTGCAGGCTGTTTTTTGCAGTTCCGACTTGCTGGCTTTGGGTGTGATGACCGAGGCGCGCGCACGCGGTCTGTCGGTGCCCGACGATGTGGCCGTGATGGGTTTTGGCGACGTGCCTTTTGTGGCTGACATGGTGCCTGCGCTGACCACCGTGCGCATCAACGGTGGGCAAATTGGCGAGCTAGCGGCCCGCTTTTTGATTGACCGCGCCGAGGATCGACCCGTGGACCCACGCATCGTGGATGTGGGCTTTTCGATCATCGAGCGTGAGAGTACAGCCCTAGCGAAAACCCTAGGCTAAAAGCATTGACGCTGCGTTTTTGCGTCGTTACCATCCCTTTAACTTAACTTGGTAGCGCTACCAAATGAATATAACTTCCTCATCACACATGTATTCGCGTTTGCTTTTGACGGGCGCTGCGGGCGGACTGGGCCAAGTGCTGCGCCCACGCTTGAAAACCCGTTGCGATGTGCTGCGCGTCAGCGATTTGTCGAATTTGGGCGAAGCCGCCGATGGCGAAGAGCTCCGACCTGCCGCGCTGCAAGACCGTCCCGCCGTGATGCAACTGTTGCAAGGGGTGGATGCGGTGGTGCACCTAGGGGGCATCTCCACCGAGCAGCCGTTTGACGACATCGTGCAAGCCAACATCATTGGCGCCTACAACCTGTACGAAGCGGCCCGTATTCACGGCACGCGTCGCATTGTGTTTGCCAGCTCCAACCACGTCACCGGTTTTTACCGCCAAGACGAGGTGATCGATGCCAACCAACCCGTGCGTCCCGATGGTTACTACGGTTTGAGCAAAGCCTTTGGCGAAAACTTGGCCCGCTTTTACTTTGACCGTTACGGCATCGAGACCGTGGCGCTGCGCATTGGCTCCTCATTCCCCGAGCCCAAAGACCGCCGCATGCTCGCCACTTGGATGAGCTACGACGACTTAGAGCGTTTGGTGGTCGCCAGCCTCAGCTCACCCGTGGTGGGCTACAGCGTGATTTACGGCATGTCCGACAACCACCATGTGTGGTGGGACAACACGCCTGCCAAACACATTGGCTACCGCCCGCAAGACAGCTCCGAGCCTTTCCGCGCCGCCGCCGAAGCGCGTCAGCCCATTCTTGATTTGAACGACCCCGCTGTGATTTACCAGGGCGGCGGGTTTGTCAAAGCGGGTCCTTTTTAATTCTTAGACAACCTCACAGGAGACAACACCATGACACAACGCTTCAGCCTGATTCAAACCTTGGTGGCCACGGCCGCCGCTTCCCTATTCGCCATGGCGGCCAACGCCACAGAGTTCCGCTCGTCAGACACGCACCCTGACGACTACCCCACCGTACAGGCCGTGCGCCACATGAGCGAAGAGCTGAGCAAGGCCACCAATGGCAAGCACAGCATCAAGGTGTTCTCCAAGTCCACCTTGGGTCAAGAAAAAGACACGATTGAGCAAACCAAGCTCGGTGCCATCGCCATGACCCGCGTCAACGTGGCACCCATGAACAACATTTGTGCGGCCACCATGGTGCCCACCATGCCGTTCTTGTTCCGTTCGACCGAGCACATGCGCAAAGTGTTGGATGGTGCGATTGGTGAAGAAATCTTGAAAGATTGCGAACCACAAGGCTTTGTGGGTTTGGCCTTCTACGACTCAGGCGCACGCTCTATTTACACCGTCAAAAAGCCCATCAAGGTCTTGGCTGATGCCAAGGGTTTGAAGGTGCGCGTGCAGCAAAGCGATTTGTGGGTGTCGGTGCTCGAAGCCATGGGCGCCAATGCCACGCCCATGCCGTATGGCGAGGTGTACACCGCGTTGAAAACTGGTTTGGTGGACGCCGCAGAAAACAACTACCCCTCGTATGAGAGCTCACGTCACTTCGAAGTGGCCAAGTACTACAACAAGACCGAGCACTCGATGGCGCCCGAAATTTTGTTGTTCTCCAAGAAGGTGTGGGACACCCTGTCTGCTGAAGACCAAAAGCAAATCCGCGCAGCTGCCAAAGAGTCGGTGACGTACATGCGCAAGCTGTGGGACGAGCGTGAAGCCAAATCGCTGGCGATTGTGAAAGCCGGCGGTGCTGAGATTGTGGAAGTTGACAAGGTTGCTTTCCAAAATGCCATGAAGCCCGTGTATGACAAGTTCTTGAAGGACCCCAAACTCCAAGACATGGTCAAGCGCATCAACGCTGTCAAGTAACTGAGTCGTTCATGTACACACGCTTTTGTGCCGCCTTAGCGCGGCTTTGTTTGAAGGTGGGCGTCGGCGGCCTTGGGTTGCTGATTGCCGCCGTGCTCTACCAAGTGATTGGCCGTTACGTGTTCAACGACACGCCCACTTGGGCGGAGAGTGGTGCGGTGTTGTTGGTGCTCTACGTGACCATGCTGGGCATGGCGGTGGGGGTGCGCGACGCGGGTCACATTGGCTTGGAGTCTTTGTTGGTGCTGGTCCCAGAGGCCGTGCGCTTGAAGATGGAGCTGCTCATTCACGCCTTGGTGCTGGTGTTTGGCCTGATCATGGCCTACAACTGCGCGGTGTTGGCGCAAAGCGTGTGGGACTACAAAATTCCAACCTTGGGATTGTCAGAAGCCTTCAAGTACGCCCCACCTGCTTTTGCGGGTGTCTTGATTTCTTTGTTTTCGTTGGAACACATCATCGCCTTGTTGCGCGGTGAAGAGGTAGAACCCGCATGGCATTGACTATTTTGTGCGTGAGCTTCACGCTGTTGCTGCTTTTGGGTGTGCCCGTGGCGTTCTCGATTGGCTTGTCGTCTTTGGCGACGCTGTTTTACGAAGGCTTGCCGCTTGCGGTCGGCTTTCAGCAAATGATTTCGGGCATGAACCCGTTTTCGTTCCTCGCGATTCCGTTCTTCATCTTCGCAGGCGAGATCATGATGTACGGCGGCATTGCCGACAAGATTGTGGACTTCGCCAAGTCGCTCGCCGGCCATGTGCGCGGCGGCTTGGGCATGAGCAACGTGTTGGCTTGCACCTTGTTTGGCGGTGTGTCGGGCTCTCCTGTGGCCGACGTGTCGGCGATGGGTGCGGTGTTGATTCCACAAATGAAAAAAGAGGGCTACGACGCCGACTACGCGGTCAACGTCACCACCCATGCTTCGTTGGTGGGCGCCTTGATGCCGACCAGCCACAACCTCATCATCTTCACGCTGGCAGCCAGTGGCAAGGTGAGCATTGCCGCCTTGATCTTGGCGGGCATCGTGCCAGCCATTGTGCTGACCATTTGCAACTTGGTGGCGGCGTATGCGGTGGCCGTCAAGCGCGGTTATCCCGCAGGCACCTTCCCCGGTTGGGCGGTGGTGGGGCACTCGTTTGTGCAATCGCTGCCAGGACTGTTTGTGGTGGTCATCATCATCGTGGGCATTTTGTCGGGCGCGTTCACCGCGACCGAGTCGGCCTCGGTGGCGGTGCTGTGGGCCTTGTTCCTCGCCGCAGTGGTTTACAAAAAACTCACGCGCGAGCAGTTGATGAAGGCGGCTTCTAAAGCGGTCAAGAGCACCGGTGCGGTGTTGTTGCTGATCGGCATCAGCTCCATGTTTGGCTACTTGATTGGCTTGTACGGCGTGGCTGAGTTGACGGGCAATTTGCTGTCGGGCTTCAGCAGCACACCGTGGGTCATCTTTTTGTGCGTGAACGTCATCTTGTTTGTGTTGGGCACCTTCCTCGACATGGCCGCCACGATTTTGATTTGCACGCCCATCTTCTTGCCCATTTGCCAGCAAATGGGCATGAGCACCGAGCAGTTTGGCATCGTCATGCTCATCAACTGTGCGCTGGGCTTGAACACGCCGCCCGTGGGCACCACCCAGTTTGTGGGTTGCACCATTGGTGGCGTTTCGGTGGGCACGGTGATGAAAACCATTTGGCCGTTTTACGGTGGCTTGATCGCCGCTTTGATGCTGGTGACTTACGTGCCCTCGTTCTCGATGTGGCTGCCCAACTTGATTTTGAAATAAGCCTCACGGCACACACACCTGAACTGATACACCTGTATGAACCAAGGCCCATCCATCCCATTTGTGACCAGCCCTCGCTACCCTGATCCTCGCATCGAGGTGTTGGATGAGCGCTTTATGAAATTGCGCGTTTTCAGCAACAGCGTGGAGCAACTCTTCAGTGGCATGCGTTGGGCCGAAGGCCCCGTGTGGTTTGGCGATGGTCGCTACCTGTTGGTGTCGGACATTCCCGGCAACCGCATCTTGCGTTGGGACGAGGCATCGGGGCAGGTGAGTGAATTTCGCACGCCCTCGCACAACGCCAACGGCCTCGCGCGCGACCAGCAAGGACGCTTGTTGGCCTGCGAGCACCAGTCACGGCGTATCACGCGCACCGAGTACGACGGTCGCATCACCGTGTTGGCCGATCACTTCGAAGGCAAGCGCCTCAACTCCCCCAACGACATCATTTGCCAAAGCAATGGCGCGGTCTGGTTCACCGACCCGCCCTTTGGCATTGCGGGCGATTGGGAGGGCGACCCTGCGCCTGCCGAATTGCCCCATGCGGTGTACCGCATCGACCCACAAACGGGCGCACTGCAACAGGTGCTGACCGATGTGCCTGGGCCTAACGGCTTGGCCTTCTCACCGGACGAGTCGGTGCTCTACATCGTGGCGAGCCGGGCCAAACCACACCGTCAGGTGTGGGCGTATGACGTGGACGCACAAGGCGAGTTGTCAAACCGCCGCGTGGTGATTGACGCGCAAGGGCCCGGTGCTTTGGACGGCATAGCGGTGGATGTGGAAGGCAATCTCTGGTGCGGCTGGGGCAGCGATGGCTCGGCACACGGCAATCCTGAACAGCTCGATGGTGTGCGTGTCTTTGCGTCAGATGGCACGGCCATTGGCCATATCCACTTGCCTGAGCGTTGCGCCAACGTCTGCTTTGGTGGCGCCAAAAACAACCGACTTTTCATGGCCAGCAGCCACTCGCTGTATGCCGTTTACACCCACACCCGTGGCGCAAATGCGCTCGGTTAATTTCAATGAAAGAAGAGAGTCCTCTATGAAAAAACGTAACTTTTTGATGTCATGCCTTGCGGGTTTCCTGAGTATGACCGCGGCCTATGCTTGGCCTGACAAAAACGTCACTTTGGTCGTACCTTTCCCACCGGGTGGGTCCACCGATTTGATCGCACGCACGTTGGCCCCCAAGCTGCAAGAGAAACTGGGCGGCACCTTCATCACCGACAACAAAGCAGGAGCCACAGGCACGATTGGCGCGGGTTTTGTCGCGCGTTCTGCCCCCGATGGCCACACTTTGTTTGTGTCGTCTTTAGGGCCCTTTGTGATTGCCCCCCATTTGTTGACTAAAGTGCCTTACGACGCTTTGAAAGACTTCGACTACATCACCGTCGCTGTGCAAGCGCCGAACGTGTTGGTGGTGCCCGCGAGTTCGCCCTTTAAATCGATGGCCGATGTCATCGCCTTCCAAAAAGCCAATCCCAACAAAATGACCTTTGCCTCCTCGGGCAACGGCAGCAGCGACCATCTGACCGCTGAGTTGTTCTGGTTGCAAACAGGCACCACGGGCATCCATGTGCCCTACAAAGGTGGTGGCCCTGTGATGAGCGATTTGCTGGGTGCCCAAGTGGACTCGTCCTTCATGAACATCAACACGGCCATGCCACAAATTGTGTCGGGCAAGTTGCGTGCGCTCTCCATCACCAGTGCCAAACGTTCGCCCTTGCTGCCCAATGTGCCTTCGTTAGAAGAGCTGGGCATCAAAGATGCCAACGTCAACTCTTGGCAAGCCATCGCCGCGCCCAAAGGTCTGCCAGCCGACATCAAAGCCAAATTGCATGCGGCCATCGTGTCTGCCTTGAACGACCCGCAAGTCAAGCCCAAATTGCTGGACTTGGGGTTTGAGATCGTGGCCAACACCCCTGAGCAATTCACCGCGTTCCAAGCGACTGAGTTTGCGCGTTGGAAGAAGCTGATTGAAACCCGCAACATCAAAGCAGACTGAACGATTTATGGCCAACACCACTGTGACGCAAGCTCCCGTCATCACTCAATTGCGTGTCATCCCTGTCGCGGGGCATGACAGCATGTTGCTCAACTTGTCGGGTGCACATGGCGCGTTTTTCACCCGAAACATCCTCATCCTCACGGACAACGCGGGACGCACGGGCATCGGCGAAGTGCCGGGCGGCGAAAAGATTCGCGCCACGCTGGAAGACGCCACCGAGCTGGTGGTGGGCCAGAGCATTGGCAATGTGCAAGCGGTGCTCAACACCATGCGCACCCGCTTCGCCGACCGCGATGTGGGCGGCCGTGGCTTGCAAACCTTTGACTTGCGCACCACCATCCACGCCATCACGGCGGTGGAGTCGGCCTTGCTCGACTTGTTGGGCCAGCACCTCAACGTGCCTGTGGCCGCGCTCTTGGGCGAAGGCCAGCAGCGCAGCGCGGTGGAGATGCTGGGTTACCTGTTTTTCATTGGCGACCGCACACAAACCGATTTGCCTTATCGCCAAGAGGCCGATGCCGATAACGCCTGGTTCCGCTTGCGCAACGAAAAAGCCATGACGCCTGAGTCGGTGGTGCGTTTGGCCGAAGCCGCGCGTGAGAAATATGGCTTCAACGATTTCAAGCTCAAAGGGGGGGTGTTGGCTGGTGAGGCTGAAATTGAAGCCGTTCGCGCCTTGCACGCACGCTTCCCGCAAGCGCGCGTCACGCTCGATCCCAATGGTGGCTGGTCGCTCAAAGAAGCCATTCATTTGATGCGCGATATGCACGGCGTGGTGGCTTACGCCGAAGACCCATGCGGTGCCGAAGAAGGCTTCAGCGGCCGCGAAGTGATGGCCGAGTTCCGACGCGAAACCGGCTTGCCCACCGCCACCAATATGGTCGCCACCGATTGGCGTCAGATGGTGCATTCCTTATCGCTACAAAGCGTAGACATTCCACTGGCCGATCCGCATTTCTGGACCATGGCGGGCTCGGTGCGCGTGGCGCAAACCTGCCGCGACTGGGGCCTGACTTGGGGCTCGCACTCCAACAACCATTTCGATGTGTCGCTGGCCATGTTCACCCATGTGGCGGCGGCGGCACCGGGCAAAGTCACAGCCATCGACACGCATTGGATTTGGCAAGACGGCCAAGGCCTCACCCAAGAGCCCCTGCAAATTGTGGATGGTCATGTGCAAGTGCCGCAAAAACCGGGCTTGGGCATTGCGCTTGACATGGCCAAAGTCGAGGCCGCGCATCAGCTGTATCTGCAACACGGCTTGGGCTCGCGTGACGATGCCACGGCCATGCAGTACCTGATTCCAGGCTGGAAGTTTGACCACAAGCGCCCGTGCATGGTGCGCTGATTTTGGAAATAAAAAAGGAAATATGACTATGAAACTCGGATTCATTGGCCTCGGCATCATGGGCGCCCCCATGGCGCAACACCTGTTGGCTGCTGGCCACGAGATGTTTGTACGCACCCGCAGCAAAGTGCCCGAAGGCTTGCAAGGCGCCACCGTGTGCGCCACCAACGCCGATGTGGCGCGTGCGGCAGACATCATCTTTTTGATGTTGCCCGACACCCCCGATGTGCAGGCCGTGTTGTTTGGCAAAGACGGCGTGGCTGAGGGCTTGAGCGCTGGCAAAGTGGTGGTGGACATGAGCTCCATCTCGCCCATCGACACCAAGGCCTTTGCCCAGCAAATCAACGCCAAGGGCGCTGAGTACCTTGATGCACCCGTGTCGGGCGGCGAAGTGGGGGCCAAAGCGGCGAGCTTGACCATCATGGTGGGCGGCACAGAGGACACGTTTGCGCGTGTCAAACCACTGTTCGAGTTGATGGGTAAAAACATCACCCATGTGGGCGGCAATGGCGATGGTCAGACCACCAAGGTGGCCAACCAAATCATCGTAGCGCTCAACATTGCAGCGGTGGGTGAGGCCTTGCTGTTTGCCAGCAAAGCGGGCGCCGACCCCGCCAAAGTGCGCGCTGCCTTGATGGGTGGTTTTGCGTCAAGCCGCATTTTGGAAGTCCATGGCGAGCGCATGATCAAGCGCACGTTCAACCCCGGTTTCCGTATCGCGTTGCATCAAAAAGACTTGGGGCTCGCGCTCAGTGGCGCCAAAGCCATGGGCGTGGCATTGCCGCAAACCGCTTCGGCGGCGCAACTCATGCAAGTGTGTGCGGCGCAAGGCTGGGACCAACTCGACCACTCGGCTTTGGTGAAGTCGCTGGAGTTGATGGCCGCGCACGAGGTCAGCCAAGGCTGATCAGGAGACCAACTTGGCCACGCGCGCTTGACCGCTGTTGCGGCTCAAATGCTGCAGTGGCAATTCGGTGCTGGACTTGATGCGTTGCAACACCAAGTTCGAGCGAATGCTGCTCACCCCTTCGAGCGCGGTAAGTCGGCGCAGCACCGAATCCGACAAATCGGCCAAGTTGGCCGCCACGATTTGCAAAATGTAGTCGGCCTCGCCAGTCACGGAGTCGCAGGCCAAGACTTCTGGCATGTCTTGGATCGCGGCTTCAAACGCGCGTCCTTCATCACCCCCGTGTCTGAGCAAACTGACGGCGGTGATGGCACGCACGGTCAACCCCAGCAATTGGGCGTCCAGCAGCGCTGTGTATTGACGAATCAGTCCGTTGGCGTGCAGTCTTTGCACGCGTCGACTCACCTGTGAGCCCGACAGATGCACCAAATCTCCCAGCTCTTGGTTGGTGGCGAGCGCGTTGTTTTGCAACGCAGTCAACAGCTTGAGATCAAAAGTGTCTAGAAGAAGATCGTCGTTGATGGGTGTTTTCATGCACAAATTATGCATGAATTAGCTTTTCTGGTGCTGAAAATGCGCACCTCTTGCTGTGGGTTTTCACCACAATGGGTTTTCTCATCACACCAACGAGGCGTATGCCATGACCGAACATTTAGACAATCCTATGGGCTTGATGGGTTTTGAATTCGTCGAATTCGCTGCGCCCCATCCAGAAATCTTTGGCCCCCTTTTTGACAGCATGGGTTTCACCTGCGTGGCCAAGCACCGTTCTAAAAACGTGTGGCTGTATCGCCAAGGGGGGATCAATTTCATCGTCAATCAGGAACCCAACAGTGCGGCGGCTTACTTCGCTGCCGAGCATGGGCCGTCTGCTTGCGGCATGGCGTTTCGTGTGAAAGACGCGCATCAAGCGTATGCGCGCGCCTTGGCGCTGGGTGCACAACCGGTGGACATCCCAACCGGACCGATGGAGTTACGTTTGCCCGCCATCAAAGGGCTGGGCGGTGCGCCGCTGTATTTGATTGACCGCTTTGAAGAGGGCAAGTCGATTTACGACATTGATTTTGAGTTTTTTCAAGGCGTAGAGCGCCACCCTGTTGGCCACGGTTTGCGTTTGATTGACCACTTGACGCACAACGTCTACCGAGGCCGCATGCAGTATTGGGCTAATTTTTATGAAAAATTGTTCAACTTCAAAGAAGCCCGTTACTTCGACATCAAGGGGACGCACACGGGGCTCACGTCCAAAGCCATGACGGCGCCCGACGGCATGATCCGCATTCCTTTGAACGAAGAGGCCTCCAAGGGCACGGGGCAAATTGAAGAGTTTTTGATGCAGTTCAATGGCGAAGGCATTCAGCATATTGCCTTGTTGACCGACAACTTGGTGGACACCGTGGATCGCCTGCAACTGGCGGGCGTGGCTTTGATGACGGCACCCAATGACGTGTATTACCAAATGCTTGAGCAACGCTTGCCTGGGCATGGGGTGCATGTGCCGGACTTACAAGCTCGCGGCATTTTGCTCGACGGCGTCACGGGCGAGGGTGCGCCACGGTTGCTGCTGCAAATTTTTTCGCAAACCATGCTGGGGCCGGTGTTCTTTGAATTCATTGAACGCCGTGCTGACGAGGGCTTTGGGGAGGGCAACTTCAAAGCGCTGTTCGAGTCGATTGAGCGTGATCAAATTCAGCGTGGCGTACTGGTGACAAGTGATTGACGGCAATGCCGTTACCCTCAAGCCATTCAACTTAGGAGACACTTTTCATGCACATTCCGTCCCTCAAAAATGAAGTCAGCCCCGAAGAGTGGGCCTTGCGTGTGGACCTCGCGGCGTGTTATCGCCTGGTGGCCATGTACGGCATGAGTGATTTGATCTTCACGCACATCAGCGCCAAGTTGCCAGACAGTGTGTCCGGTGATTCGCCGCAGTTTTTGATCAACCCTTATGGCTTGATGTTCGATGAAATCACGGCCTCGTCGTTGATTCGCATCGACATGGCAGGCAACCAAATCACGCCGTCCGAGTTCAGTGTCAACCGCGCGGGCTTTGTGATTCACAGCACCATCCACGAAGCGCGTCACGACGCCGCGTGTGTGCTGCACACCCACTCGCGCGCGGGCGTGGCGGTGAGTGCGCAAAAGGCGGGTGTGCTGCCCATTTCGCAACAGGCGACGTTGTTGATGAGTTCGCTGTGTTACCACGACTACGAAGGCTTGGCGGTGCACGACGACGAGCGGGCGCGCCTGAAGGCCGACATGGGCAGCAGCAACTACATGGTGCTGCGCAACCACGGTTTGTTGACGGTCGGCAAAACGGTGGCCGACGCCTTTTTGGCGATGTACTTTTTGGAATCCACCTGCCAAATTCAAATCAGCGCGCAAGCGGGCGGTGAACTCAACATGGTGTCGCAAACGGTGTTGGACGGTGTGGAAACGGCCATGCGCTTGCAGCAGGGGCAAGGCCGAGGCTCGGCGGGGCAGCTGGCTTGGCCTGCGCTGCTGCGTCGTTTGGATCGGTTGAACCCCGGCTACGACGCATAACGCATCAGAGGGCCTCAACACCCCCTAAAACAAAAAGCCCGCTGAATATTCAGCGGGCTTTTTTGTGGCGCATCAGGCGCTGCGTCAGTGCCTGATGTGTTCAACACACGGATCAGTGGTTGTCGGTCAACTGGTCCAAGATGGCTGGGTTTTCCAGTGTCGAGGTGTCTTGCGTGATCGCCTCGTTCTTGGCCAAGCTGCGCAGCAAGCGGCGCATGATCTTGCCGGAGCGGGTCTTGGGCAAGTTGTCGCCGAAGCGGATGTCTTTGGGCTTGGCGATGGGGCCAATTTCTTTACCCACGTGGTCGCGCAAGATTTTGGCAATCGCTTTGGCTTCGTCGCCTGTGGGACGCGCGCGCTTCAGCACCACGAACGCGCAGATGGCTTCGCCGGTGGTGTCGTCAGGACGACCCACCACAGCGGCTTCGGCCACCAACTCGGTGCAGCTCACCAAGGCCGATTCGATTTCCATCGTGCCCATGCGGTGGCCCGACACGTTCAACACGTCGTCGATACGGCCGGTGATGGTGAAGTAGCCAGTTTTCTCGTCGCGGATCGCGCCGTCGCCAGCCAAGTAGTACTTGCCCTTGAATTCTTCGGGGTAGTAGCTCTTGATGAAACGCTCGGGGTCATTCCATATGGTGCGAATCATCGAAGGCCATGGGCGCTTGACCACCAAAATACCGCCTTGGCCGTTGGGCATGTCGTGACCTGCTTCGTCCACCACGGCTGCTTGGATGCCGGGGAAGGGCAAGGTGCAAGAACCGGGAACCATCGGCGTCACGCCTGGCAGCGGGGTGATCATGTGGCCACCGGTTTCGGTTTGCCAGAAGGTGTCGACGACGGGGCAACGGCTGCCGCCCACGTGCTTGTAGTACCACTCCCATGCAGCTGGGTTGATCGGCTCGCCGACCGAACCCAGCAAACGCAGGCTCGACAAGTCGTAGCTCTTGGGATGCACAGCATCGTTGGCTTCAGCCGCTTTGATGAGTGAACGGATGGCGGTTGGCGCGGTGTAGAAGATCGAGACTTTGTGGTCTTGGATCATCTTCCAGAAGCGGCCAGCGTCTGGGTAAGTGGGCACGCCTTCAAACACGATTTCAGTACCACCCAAAGCCAATGGGCCGTAGGTGATGTAGGTGTGGCCTGTGACCCAACCGATGTCGGCGGTACACCAGAACACGTCGTTGTCTTTCAAGTCGAAGGTCCACTTGGTGGTCAACGCTGCGTGCAGAAGATAGCCACCGGTGCTGTGTTGCACGCCTTTTGGCTTGCCAGTGGAGCCCGAGGTGTAGAGCAAGAACAGGGGGTGCTCAGCGCCCACCCATTCTGGTTCGCAGGTGGTGGCTTGTTTTTCAGCCAAGTCAGCCATCCATTGGTCGCGACCAGCGGTCATGGCGATGTCGCCACCGGTGCGCTTGACCACCAACACGTTTTTCACAGAGTCGCAACCGCCCAAAGTCAGGGCTTCGTCGACGATGGCTTTCAGGGGCAGGTGCTTGCCACCGCGCACTTGTTGGTCAGCCGTGATGATGGCCACAGCGCCTGTGTCCTCCACGCGGTCACGCAGCGATTGGGCGGAGAAGCCGCCAAACACCACCGAGTGGGTGGCGCCGATACGGGCACACGCTTGCATGGCGGCCACGCCTTCGATCGACATGGAGATGTAGATCATCACGCGGTCGCCTTTTTTGACGCCGACTGATTTCAGGGCGTTGGCGTATTGGCAAGTTTTGGCCAGCAATTGGCTGTAAGTGGCTTTGGTCACTTCGCCGCCGTCGGCTTCGAAGATGATGGCGGTCTTGTCGCCCAAGCCTTTTTCGATGTTGCGGTCCAAGCAGTTGTAAGAGGCGTTCAATGTGCCGTCTTCGAACCACTTGAAGAAAGGGGCGTTGCTCTCGTCGAGCACTTTGGTGAAAGGGGTCTTCCAGCTCAGCAGTTCACGTGCTTGCTCGGCCCAAAATCCTTCGTAGTCGGTCTCTGCCTTTTTGCACAAGGCCTCGTAGGCGGCCATGCCGGATACGTTGGCTTGTTTGACGAACTCTGCGGATGGCAGGTGAATGGTGATGTCGCTCATAGAAACGGTCTCCTCTTTATTAGACGGCTGGCTTTCAAAACCCCACGACTGTGGCGCTCCGCTCTTACAAGGGTCTGACTGATTCAGGCCTGACCCGCGCGTTGGGCCTAGGGATGACCCGCACTGTTGAGACAACTCTTAAATCAATAAGAGAAAAACAGTTGAGGGTTGATAAAACCCTCAAAAATCACAATCAATTTGGTATCCAAAAGAACGAGCGGTCCAACTTGCCTTGGAAAAAAATAAAAATCCGATCAGGTCTTTGGGGCAGGCATCAGCTCAGCCAAGGTCAGGTGAATGTCCAAGTGCTGCGCGATGAATTGACGTGCCCTGTCTTGCCATCCACCCAGTTTGGCGTCGTGGTGCAGCAGTCCGGGGTCTTGGTCTTGACCTTGGTTGAAGTCCAAGGGCGTGGCAAAGCGCAGTTCGAACAGTTCGTAGCGCGGCAGGTAAAGCTTGGGCGCTTGCCGGCTGGAGGCCGCGATGGCGCGCAGACGGCCTTGGTGGCTCCAGTCGCAAAACAACAAGTCGCCCATGCGTAGCAGGAGCACGCTTTGGTTGGGCGCGATCTTGCCCAGAATTTGGGCGTAACTCAATTCCCCTGCGGGATCGATGCGGGCCAGTTGTGCGGCGGCGTCTTCGCCCAAGGCCACCCACGCTTCGCTGATGTGGCCCCTCTGCGAATAGGCCTCCCAAAACCGGCGGCGGTAGGGGGCGATGTCGTCTTGGGTGTGGTCGAGGATGTCAAAAAATGCGCTCAAGGTGCGCGCGCTGGCCCAGCGGCTGGCGGTGGCGATGGCCTCGCGGCGTACGCCTAACCATCCGGCGTGGTCGTGGCGCGGGTCGCCCAAGGTGCGCAGCAATTCAGACAACAGCGCGTTTTGCAACTCGGGTGGTGGCGAGCGCTCAAACCATGGCGAGAGCAAGTTGTAGGCAAAGTCGTCGCGGCACAGCGGGTAACGAAAGCGGCGTGCGTCGGTGTTGGGCGCATGCACCGCCCATTCGCACATGCGCCGCACGTAGGCCAAGCTGCTGCGCACATCTTCAGGGGCGGTCAAGGCCAGCGCAAAGGCTTGGCGACAAAACGGGCTGAGCCAAAAGCCTTCGCTCACGTCATGCTGACTTTGCCATTGCGCCAAGCTGGTGTGCGGCGGCAGGTTCAAGATGTCGCGGGCGATGTTGGCGGGGCCAAGCTGGGGGTCAAACATGTCGAGCTCGGTGACCAAGCGGATCAAGCCCGCCGATTGACCGCCTTCCAAGGCTTGAATCACCCGGGGCTGTTTGAAAAACGTGTTGGCGGCTTTGGCCAGTTTGACCAGCACCGGATTTTCAAGGTCGAAATGTTGCCAATAGGTGTGCAGCATGCTGCGACCCCATCGCATGGGGCGGCGGCTGCGCACCGTCTCGTGCAGGGTTTGGGCCAGGTAACGATCGACCAAGGCTGTTTGCGTGTGCAAGCCACGACCGCCGCTGAGCCACAGGGCGTAGGGAATGTGACGCCAGTCACGCAGACGCGGGGTGGGTGTTTCTTCCGTGCCTGAGGCCAGCGCTTGCCGCGCCGCATGGGGCAACAAGGGGGCAAAGTTCACGGCCTCAAAGGCTGCGTAGGTGCGCTCGCCCACGCCTCGCAAATCGGGGTCGTTGCCAATGCCGTTGCCTCGCTTGACGCGGGCTGCAAGCGCAAGCTGGTCAAAGTCGAGGGGCAGGGGCGCAAACAACACGGTCATGGCGGCTTGCGCTTTCAGCGCACGACTTCTTGCATCTTTTTCAAGGTGCTGCTGGCGCCTTTGGTGGCGGCGTTGTCGCCTGCTTGAAAGGCCAGCACAAAGCGCAGCTCGACGCGGCGGTTTTGCGCGGCGTCTTTTTTGTTGCTGGGGCGTTCATCGGCGTACGAGCTGATGCCAAAGACGGGCTGTTCGCGCTCGTTGCGAAAGTGTTGCATGGGGCCGGCATTGAGTTCTTTGTAGACGGCGCGGGCGCGGTCGAGTCCTAAGTGCCAGTTGCTGTAGTCGCCGCGTTGCAAGGGCACCGAGTCGGTGTGGCCCTCAATCAGCACGGTTTCAATTTCGACATGCTGTGGGTTGGGCGGGCAGTTGGCGGGCAATTGACGGCGTTGTGAATAGATGTAGCAAGGCAGCACCTGTTGCAGTTGCTCGGCCGATTGGCGCAGGGCGCGCACGCCGTTGGCCTCTAAGTCGGGGCGACCGCGTGCAAACAAGGTGTCGGTGGGCAAGGTGATGACGCCCGAGGCTTGGTCAATGGCCACGGGCACACCCGCTTTTTGCAGGCGGCTGCCAATGGCTTGCACCACGCCCGCCAGTGGGTCGGGTGGGTTGTCGGTGGGAATCTCAGGCTTGCGGGCCAGCAACACCATCACCATGACGATGAAGATGAACAGCAGACCAATCATCAAGTCACTGGCCGAGGCCATGTAGCCCGACTCTTCAACCTGTTCGTTGACGGCGGAGGGGCGGCGGCGTTGAATCAACATGGGTGAACGCTCGGCATTTAGCGCTTGACGGGCAGCGCGTCGATGAACTCATCGAGCACTTCTTCCAAGTTGCTGATGCTGCCGCCGAGCTGGGTCACCGCGGTGGCCAGGTGTTGGTCCATCTTGAGGTGCAAGTCCGCCACTTGGTGGGTGTAGCCCGACACGCCTTGGGTGATGGCGCTGACCGTGCTTTGCAAGGCTTCTTGCGCGTCTTGCATGTGGGTGCGCACTTGGCCCAAGGCCGAGTCGGCTGCTTGGGCGCTGGTTTGCAGGGTTTCCACGGTGCGACCCAAAGCTTGGTTCATGGGCACCAAGGCGTCTTTGAAATCGGTGGCGGCGGCGCGTTGCAAGGCCACCGAGTTTTCGATGGTGCTGGCGCTGCCCTTGAAGGCTTCGGCGGTTTGCTGGATCAGCCCCACGGTGCCTTCTAAGCCGCGCATGGCGTTTTGCACGGTGGTGATGGTTTGGCCAAATTTGCTGAGCAACGACTCAAGCTGAATGGCACCTTGGTGGCCCGAATGGTTGATGCGCTCTAAGGCGGTGTCGAGTTCGGTCACCGTGCCGCGTGTGGCTTGCACGGCTTGGGTCAGCATGCCCACGGCGTCGTTGAACGAGGTCAGGCCGCTTTCCATGCCTTGCGTGAGAGCAGCACCGGCTTTGCTGAGTTCGCCAGCGGCTTGTGTGCCCGCGCTGCCAAAGCTTTGGCTCGAGATTTGAATGCTGTCGGCCAAGGTGGCGAGTTTGTCGAACGCGGGTTGCATGTTGCGCGCCAAGGACTCACCCACGGCATCGGCAAAGTCGCCTTCTAAGCGGCGCAGTTGGCCCACTTGGGTGCGGTTCTCGTCCAAGATGTCTTGGAATAACGCGAGTTGCATGCGCACACTGGCTTCGGCCGCGTTGTCAGGCACGCGTGCACGCAGGGTGTGGCACAGCGTGTCGATGCTGTTTTGCAGGTTTTCCAGCGAAATCTTGGCACGCCAGTTCCACACCAGCGAGCACAGCAGACCCGCAATGGAGGTGATGAACTTGCCGCCCGCCGTGGCGATCAACGATTGCAGGGCTTGGTCTTGCTGACGTGCCGACACGTCCAAAGCGTTCAAGGCCAAACCGGCTTGTTGCAAGGCCACCGCCAAAAAGATGAACGTGCACATCAAACCAAAGCCAATCAGCAAGTTGGGCATGGTCTCGAACAGCGCCAAATTGAGGCGACCGCCCAACACGCTGCGCACGGTCCAGGTGTCGGCATGGCTGCGAAAGCTGTAGCTGGCGCGTTGGCCTGCGTTGGCCCCGCTGGATGTGCCATTTATTGCGGGTAAGTCGATCAAACCAGCTTCGGTTTCGCGCAGCAAAAACTTCAACTCGTTGTCTTGCGTTTGGCGTTCGGCTTTGAGCAAGGCATCGCGGCTGCTGCCGGTGGCGGCGGCCAACCAGTCGTTGAGCTCACGCACTTGTTCGCGCACGCTGGAGATGCGAGCCGTCCATCTTTGAAAGTTCAAAATTGCAAAGACAAAAATCAGGGCCGCAATGGCCAGTGGCACAGCCAGCTGTTCGAGTTGGGCAAGGTAAGGATTCATGGGCATAGCGCTATTGTGTCTAAAGATCAGGGGGCCGATCGCCCCGTGCTGTCTGGGTGATCCAAACCGCCCGCACGCATCACGCGGCGCGCACAAGCATTCCAAAGCAGGCCCACGTTGGGTGCCCACAGGGTGAGGCGTTCGCGGGCGCGGGTGAGGCCGGTGTAGACCAGCTCCCGTGTGAGCACGGGCGACTCTTGGGCAGGCAGGGCCAGCAGCACATGGGTGAACTCAGACCCTTGCGATTTGTGCACGGTCATGGCGAACACGGTTTCCACGCTTTCTAAGCGCGAGGGCATGACCCAGCGTACAGGCGAAGGCTGGGTTTTGGGTGGGTTTGAAGGCTCTGCGCTGGCGGGGAAGGCCACACGCAGCACGCCGTTGGCATCGGGCAGGCACAGGCCAATGTCGCCGTTCATCAGGTACAACGCGTAGTCGTTGCGGGTGACCATGACGGGGCGACCGGCATACCAAATGTTGTCGCCCAGCCCCAAGGCGCGTTCGATGTGGGGGTTGAGCTGCGTCACGCCCAGCGGGCCTTCGCGCACGGCGCACAACACGCAAAACTCGGTGAAGGCGTTGAGCAGTGCCAAGGCCTGCTCATCACGGCAAGGTGCGGCGGCGCGTGTTTTGCTGGGGCGGTGTGCGTCCAGCAAGGTCAGCCAATGACGCCAGCCGTGGCGCAGGCCCACCGCCAACTGCGGGTCGCTGGCGCTGCTGAGTTGCAAGCGCGTCACATCGGGCTCGGGCATGTCGCCGTCCAAGCGTTGTTGCAGGGGCAAGCTGGCCAGCCAGTCAGGTGCTGTTTTCCACAAGGCTTTGAGCGCGGGGGTGTTGTTGGCTGTTGCGTGGTTCACGGCTTGCGCCCATTGCCCAATGCCGCTTTGGGCACCAAAGCGGTGGCTGTGCGTGAGCGTGACGGTTTGCGCGCGCAGCAAAGCGCCGGTGCACAGCTGCGACATCACCGCACCGGCTTCGACGGACGCGAGTTGGTCTTTGTCGCCCAGCAAGATGAGGCGGGCGGTGGGCGGCACGGCTTGCAGCAGGCGCGCCATCATCTCCAAGTCGATCATGGACGCTTCGTCGACCACCACCACATCGGTGGCCAGTGCGTGGGTGGGGTTGGCGCGGCTGTTGGTTTGCAACAAGCGGTGCAGGGTTTGCGCTTGGGTGGGAATGCGGGCTTGCAACTCGGCAGGCATTTTGCGCAGCGCGTTGCGGATGGATTCGGTCAAACGTGCCGCGGCTTTGCCCGTGGGCGCGGCGAGGTGAATTTGCAAGTCGCTTTGCGCTGTGCCCACCAGCAAGGCCAGCAGTTTGACCACGGTGGTCGTTTTGCCTGTACCCGGGCCGCCCGTGATGAGGGTGATGCGGTTTTGTGCCGCCACTTCGCAGGCCAAGCGCTGCATGTCGGGTTGGGCTCCTGTTGGGGCGTCGGCTGGGCTGTTCGGGCGGAACAGCGCCTCTAGGCGTTGCTGCAAATCGGCGGGCACGTCGCAGGGAATGGCCAGCCGTTGCGTGATGTGTTGGCGAATGGCTTGTTCGGCGGCCCAAGCGCGGCGCAAATACAAGCGGTCTCCATGGGCGTTATCGGCTGGGTTGTTTTCTTGCTCTTTGTCTGCGCCTTGCACGAGCACCAAGGGGCTGGCCTCGCCCTGCGTCCAAGGCAGGGTGGCGGCAGCGTTGTGTAGATCAGTGGGGAGCAGGGCGACTTGCTCGTCGCTCCAGCCCAACAGCGCGGCGGCTTCGGATGGCAGGGCGGTCAAGTCCAGACAAGCGTGGCCTCGGCCCCATTGGTGGCTGGTGAGTGCGGCCAGCCAAACGTGGCGCGGGTCGTCGCTGGGTTGCTTGCTTTGCAGCAGGTTGGCCAGCGATTTGTCTAAACCCGTCAGGGGGGCGGTTTGTGCCCAAGACGATTGCAGCAGAGGAGAGAGTGTGGGTGTGGTGGACATGCCGAGCAGCGCCACAGGGGTGGCTTTCACAGGCAGTTTACTTGGAAGAATTAAAAATCAAAGCCCAGTTGCTGCTTGGCATCGGTGGCTGCGGCTGACGCACGCGAGGTTTTTCGTTGGCCCATGGTTTTGCGTGAGGCGTGTTTGTCGACCACTGCTTTTTTGCCCGCTTTGACTTCTGCCGTTTGACGCCGCCCGTGCAATTGCTGCTTGGCCGTGCGTGTGGCTTCGGCCAGCGGCACGATGGGCTCGGGAACGTCCACGCCAAGCTGCACGCCGGCATGGGTTTGCACCATGGGCGGCATCAGCCAGGGTTCAAACAACCACGTGTCGGGCACACGCCGCATGGCGGGCAGCCAGCGCCGCACAAATTGGCCGTGCGGGTCTTGGTCTTGCGCTTGTTTGATGGGGTTGTAGACCCGCGTGGTGTTGATGCCGGTGGTGCCCGATTGCATTTGCAACTGGCTCCAGTGGATGCCCGGCTCGTAGTCCAGAAATTGCGTGGCAAGCCACTCGCCCACAGGCCGCCAGTGCAGCCACAGCGGGTAGGCCGCGACAGACACCAGCATGGCCCGCATGCGAAAGTTCAGCCAACCGGTTTCGCGCAGCATGGTGACGCACGCATCCACCATGGGCCAGCCGGTGCGGGCGGCTTTGAGGGCGTCAAAGAGCGCTTCATCAAAATCGTGCTCACGCAGGCCGTCATAGCCACGGTGCATGTTTTGCCACTCGATGGCGGGCTCGCTCTCCAACTTTTGAATGAAGTGGCAGTGCCAGTACAAGCGACTGATGAAAGCGGTCAAACCCGCGCGGTGCCGCGTGGCCTGTGGCGGCAGTTGCGCGATGTGCGCCCGCGTTTGCTGCACGACTTCGCGCAGGCTGATGCAGCCCCACGCCAAATAAGCCGACAGGCGCGAGCACGCATCGGGCGCAGACAGCGGCGATGAAATGCCCCCGCGGTAACCCAAGCTGCGCGCCGTCAAAAAACTTTGCAAGATGCCCAGCGCCAAAGGCCTGCCGCCGCGCTGGCGCAAAGGCGGGTTGTGCTGCAGATGCTCAGGCGCTTGCATGTGCGACGGCGAGCACCAAGCGGGTGTTTGGCATGAGGGGCTTGGTGGTTCGAACTTTGTGCAGCTTGCTGTGCCTGCTTGAGTGCTGGCCAACGGCTGCCAAAACTGCAAGGCGCCAACGTGATGCACGGGCTCGGCCATGTGCCTTTCCCAAGCGGCTTGCCACAGGTTGCGATTTTTCAGCACGCGCACCACGCCAAACTGCGGGTACTCGTGCCAACCCACGCCGTGGGCTCGGCACCATGCGCCTACTTTCAGGTCGCGCTCATAGGTAAAACCATTGCCTGTTTCTTGGTGCGCGTGCAGCTGACGAAAGGGGGCTTGTTGCCAAATACGGGTCAGCACCTCGGGCAGTTCACCCGTGTGCACCTCTATGCAGCCGCCTTGCGCATGCAGCGCATCGTTGAGCGCTTGCAGCGACTCACGCACGAACTCAAAGTGTTGCAGCGCCGCATCGGGCTGCAGCCACAGTTCGGGCTCGATCACATACACGCAGCGCACCGGCCCTTGCTTGGCCGCCTCAGCCAGCGCCGCATGGTCTTGCCAGCGCAAATCGCGCTTGAACCACACCAAGCTATACGTCATGGCTGGGCGGCTGGCTTGGGTTTGTTTTTGCGACAGGCGTCGGAGCAGTACAGCACCTGCTCCCAATTTTTGGCCCACGCCTTGCGCCATGTCATGTCACGCCCACACGCGGCGCAGGGCTTGCTGGGCAGGCTTTGCTTGTTGCCTTTGAAGGACGACTTCACGGCACCGACTCGTGCAAATCAATGCCTTCGTGCAAGGCTATTTTTTCGAGTGCCGTTTCAAACAAAGCGCGGGCTGAGCCAGAGATGGTGCGCAAATACGCGTGGAGGTGCGCGTCGTCGGTGCTTTTGTTCAAGCATTCTTGGCTGTACTGCTCAAAGCTGGCGAGTTGCGAAATCAGCTCGGCCACATGCCTGGGGCATTCGCACAGCACGTTGCTGGAAATGCCAGCCACGCGGCTGAGGGTTGCGTCCGAGTATTTGCGTGCCGCGATCAGGGGCTCTGCCGTGCTGAAGTCTGGCTGGCGAGCGTGCGGGGCGCCCAGCACCGACTGCAACAGCCCCGCCAGTTCGTTGTCTGCCAAGGGCTCGCGTCGAACGATCAGGCCAGACAAGGTCATGGCTTGAACCATCGCATCCGTGGCGAAGTGGTAGAGCACCACCGTTTGCGCAAACTTGTGCTTTTGAATCAGGGCTTGAATGGCGTCATGCACCGCCATTTGCAGGGTGTTGACTTTGATGAGCAAGACCCGTGGTGTGCTTGACGCCTCGACGCTGGCCGCGCTGGCCGTGGCCAAGTCGACCCACACGTGGGTGATGGGCAGGGTGTGGTGCTGCCAGTTCTGGGCGAACTTGCTGGACTCCAGACGATTCGCCATGCTCAGACCGATGATGGCCAATGACATGGGTTGCTTGACTTCGGCCAAGCTGGGTGTCGTGACGTTGGACCGAAGGCTCATTCTGCGCAGCTGGTCCAGCTCCAAATTGGCAATCGCGCTGATGGCGTGCCCAGCTTGCGACAGCTGCTTGAGCAGCAGCGCCTTGGACACATCCAGCTCTTCAAACAAGCGTTGCTTGCCTTGTGTTTTTAAGGGGCTGAAGGCGCCGTAACGCGTCTCCCACACGCGCAAGGTGGACACCGGAATGCCTGTGGTTTTGGACACCGCGCCAATGCGATACAGCGGTGTGGAGTAGGCAGTTTTGGGGTCCAAAGTGGCACCTTTGCGTAGGGGTTGCGTAGATTTATGGTCGAAATATCTTTCAATTTTAGAGTTCACTTTGTTTTGCGTAGCTAAGTGCCTAAAAATACCCTTTTGTGCAGCACTGCTGCGGTTTCATTGGAGTTTATTCATGCCCAATCCCTTCCGTCATCGCCTCGACAGCTTGAGTTTGGGCGACCGCTCGGCCGTGATTCAAATGGCCTGGGAAGACAGAACCGCGTTTGAAACCATCCAAGCGCGCATGGGACTTGGCGAGCCAGATGTCATTCGCTTGATGCGGGCTGAACTCACGCCACGTTCGTTCAAGATGTGGCGCACCCGCATGCGGGGCCGTGTGACTAAGCACCGAGCGCTGCGCAACCCCGACATGAAGTTTGACGACCATGCCGTGGCTGACCATCGCCGGGCTAATTGCTAATTTCTAAGCGACAAAGCGCCCCCTGAGTTCAGTCAGGTCTTGGTATCAGTTGGTAAGACACCATTTTTCCGTGGCCATCGACTTTGGCCAGCACCATGTCGCCTGAGGCGATGTTTTCGCCCATGTAGGCATGGATGTTGACATGGTGGGTGACCAAGATGAGCGCTTGGGCACCCTTGGTTTGACGCCGCTCGGCGATGAAATTTTGCAGGGCTTGCGTTCTTTCTGGGGCTTTGTCCATCTCGTCAAAAAAGGAGGCCAAGGTCGGCTCTACCTTGAACCCTTTGAAGGTCAGCCGTTCAGCGGTGTCCTTGCAACGACACCACGCGCTGCTGCGCACATCGGCCGTGGTGATGCCTTGTTTCTTCAGCCAGTTGCCGACCGTCACCGCTTGGCTGCGGCCCTCTGCACTGAGGTTGCGTTGGCTCTTGCAGTTTTCCAGTGTGTAACCAGTTGGATCGCCCACGCCGGGTGCCAGTGTGTGCCGCATCAACAGCACGTAATCGTTGGATGTAAGTTTGTCTGACAAGTCGCTGGCCTGCGCCCACAAGGCAAAGAGGCTGCACATCGCTGCCAGGGTGAGGTGTTTCAGGCGCATGGTGGCTCCGTGCTGCGCACTCGTTGTGAAAACTCAGTGGCGACCAAGTGGTCGATGGCGGTTGCGAGTTCAAAGTCTAGGTGTGTCAAACCATTCACGTCGTGCGTCCAAAGGCGCACCCGCATGCGGGTGTAGGTCGACAAAAATTCGGGGTGATGGTCGAGGCGTTCAGCCAACGCCCCGGCTTGTGCAAAAAATGCCATGGCGGTTGGAAAGCTGTCAAACGTCCAAGTTTTCTCAATGGTGTTTGTGTCCGTGTCCAGCGTCCAAGCATCTAGCTTGGCCACAGCCTCCTGAATTTGGGCGGCATTGAGTTTTTCGGCACGCATGCGTCAAGCCCTGCGTGTGAAGGACAAAGTGACATCGCCCAGATGAATGCCGAGCTTGGTCATGCGTGCTTTGTTGAGCATCACGCGGTCGTTCATCAGGTACATCCAGTCGTCCATTTGCACATTCAACACGGTGCCATCCACGGGCAAGGCCAAGGTGTAGCGCCAATTGAAGGCGTTGCCTCGGGTTTGACCTTGCGCCACACCCACCACATCGCCTGCGGTGCCTGAGTACGCGCCGTTGCCCTGATCGGTCAGCTGCCAAATGCGTTTTTCGCGCGTGCCGTCTGAGTAAACGAAATCTTCATCGAGTGTGCCTTGCTTGCCTTGCCAATCGCACTTCATCTCGACGGTGAAGCGTTTGACAACTTTGCCGTTGCGGTCGGTGAAGAGGCCCCACGCGTCGACCATGCCGTTGAAGTAAGTTTTCAAATCAAGCACGGGCTTCTCAGCCGCATAGTCGTCCACTGTGGGGCTGGCGCAGCCACTCAGACTGGCGGCGCTCACCGTGGTGGTGATGCCTGTGAGTAAAAGCAGTCGTCGATTCATCATGGGAAACCTCTTGGGTTGTCGAGTCATTTTCTGGCGAGAAAAACCAAGCCGGGCAGCGTCACCATCCAAGCGAGTGCGAGCGTCAGAAATGGAAAACGCGCACCCTCCCATGATGCAGCACCCAGCTCAGCGCCTGCGTAATACGTGAGGGGCCCAAAAACAAAGCCTGCCAGCGCAGACAACGTCAGAGGTTTTGTTTTTAAAAAGGCGAGTGAGGTGTTCAGCGTCAGGGCGAACAACACCCACAGCATCCACAACCAAAGTGGACTCAGCCCCCAGATGGACAGACCGTGAAACTGCATCACCGAAAAATATTGAAGCAGCGAGTCGGTGGCGATGCCAACGCCAAGCGCCCAGGCGGCCAGTCGCATGTCTTGCCGCTTGTGTTCGGTGTACAGAAGATGCGCACCCGCCAAGCATGCGCCAAACATCAAGGCCGGAATTTCAAAGCCATGCGCCACCCCGGCCACACAGGCCCACCAAGCGGCTTGAAATCCAATGGCATTGATGAAACGATACATAAAGCGATTCTAAAAATTACCCTTAACCTTTGAGTTTTCGTGGTGATATGCTTTGGTTCTATGCGCATAAAATGCGCATAGCCTTACAAAGGATCTATCATGCCACGCATCAACACAGCCACCGCTGCATCACGCAAACGCCCTGTCAATCTGACTTTGAGCGAAGGTTTGGTGGCAGACCTCAAAAGCTACACATCGAATTTGTCTGCGACGGCTGAAGAGTTGCTCTCCGCCTATGTTGTTGAGCAAAAGCTTGCGCGGCTCAATCGTCAACAAGAAGCTGATCAAGCTGTGGCAGGCTGGAATGCTTTGCATGCAGACCTTGGCTCTTTTGCCGACGAACACTCCACACTCTGATGGCGCAGTTCGATCTTCACAAAAACAAAGGACCTTTAAAGGACACCATCCCTTACGTGGTCGTGGTTCAGTCTTCTTTGTTTGACGGCTATCGCCGCCGCGTGGTGGTGCCCTTGGTGCGTCGCAATGTCTTACCTGCTGGCATCGCGGGCACGCGGATGAACCCGAGTTTCAAAGTGCGTGGTGCGGTGCTGGTGTTGCACCCGCTGGACATGGTGTCTGTGGCCTTGGATCAGTTGGGCGAATGTGTGGGCTCATTGGCAGACCATGGCCAAGACATTGCAGATGCGTTGGATGAGTTGCTGACGCGATCTTGGCATTGAGGCATAAACGCTCCTACCAACGGCGATCATGGCTTCACTATCGCATTCGCGTTTGGCTTTATGCAGCCACTCTCTGAAGCAAAGCTTCTTGTGCCAACGTGTTGATGCTCTTGCCTTCGGCTTGCGCCACGATGGCCAGCTTTTCGTGCAACTCGGTGGAAATACGCAAATTGAACTTGCCCGAAAAATTGCGGCGTGGCGCTATGTCTTTTTCTCTACACACCTCTAAAAAAATCTCAAGTGATTTTTTAAATTCAGCACGTAGCTCTTTGGGGTTCTTGCCGTAAAAGTCTGCGCCGCCTGTGAGGCCTAGGATTTCACCTCTGAACATATCCAGTTCAGCGTCGTATTCAATTTTGGCGTTGTAGCCGTTGTAGGTCATCAAATTCATGGTGCGACTCCGTGTTGTTCAAGCCACTTGCGAATGCTGGCGACTGCACCTTTGTCCGTATCGGGCGAAGGGTGTGGCCGATGAAATACGCGGACTTCATCAAACAGCACCACCGCAATACGGCTACCTTCCCGTTCGCTGATGTCTGCGCCCAGCTCTGCAAAGAGTGCTTCAATGTCGCGCCACTGAATGTTGGCACTGACGGGGCGAGCGTAAACGGCGTCTAAAGTTTTTTGGTGTTTTCGCTTCATTTGTATGGTACCAGTAATTGGTACTGGTTGGTGTGGCCGATGAAACGAATTGTTTGGCTAGTTTGTTTGCTTCAGTGCAGGTGCGGCTTGTGTTTTTCACGAGCCATTTGCAAACAAATCATCCAGAGCTTCAATCAACCCCTGTGGCGGTCTGCGCAAATGCACCCCCGCGCCTTGTGCGTGGATGCCGCGCAAGAACACATACACCGCACCGCCCATGTGCTGGTCGTAGTCGTAATTGGGCAGGCGCACTTTGAGCAAGCGGTGCAGGGCCAAGGTGTAGAGCACGTATTGCACGTCGTAGCGTTTGTGCAGCACGGCGTCTTGCAGGGTGGCGGGGTCGTAGCTGGGGAGTTTGTTGGACTTGTAGTCCACCACCCAATAGCGGCCGTCGTGTTGCAGCACCAAATCTAGCGAGCCGGTGAGCATGCCTTGCATGACGCGCGCTTGCAGCGCAGGGCGTGGCGTGCCTTCAAACACATGGGCTTGAATCTGTTGGTCCAGCACGGTGGCGGGCACATGGCTCACCTCTAGGTTGAACTCCATCTCGGGCCACATGTGCTCGCGCGTCAGTTGGCCCAATGTCAGTGGTGAGGCGTTCAGTTCATGAAGTGGCAGCGGTGTTTGCACCACGGCTTGCAGCCAAGGCGTGAGTTGCGCGCTGTGTGTGTCGTCGATTTGCAGCCAGCTGGCTTTGCGTGTGAGTAACTCAGCCCAAGCTTGTTGCGCCCATGCGGGTGCGTGGCCCTCGGCCACAGGCCATTCGTTTTGCGACAGCCATTCCAACAAGTCGTGCAGCAGCGTGCCGTAGCGCGCACCGGCTGGGAAGCTTTGCCACGGGCTGATGCTGTCGGGGTCGGGCGCAGGTGTGGTGGTGGCTTGATTCGTCAGCCCGTCGGACAACACGTCGTTCATGGCATCTGTCATCGCATCGGCCACGGCTTCATCGCGTTTGGATTCGGACACCAAGCCACGCGTGATGGCGCTGAAGCTCGCCGTCCACCACAAGCTGTGGTGGGTACGTGTGGGGGTGCGTGCGTCTTGTGCAGCGCTGGTGGCTGCTGGCGCTTGGTAAGCGATGTGTTGCACCTCGGGCAGCGCAGCCACTTGGATGTGCGGGCAAGGCCCCCACAAGGTGTGGAGTTGGTTGCCTAAGTCGCCACGCGCTTGGCGGTCTAGCAACAGCGACAGTGCGCTGCGTTTGAGGGTGCCTTTGTCGGCGCTGCCACTCAAATCGTTTTTGGTTTCTGCCACGCCCAGCCACAGGCCGCGTTGCGCCCGCGTGAGGGCCACGTACAGCAGACGCATGTCTTCTTCGACCGAGGAGGCGGTGGGGTCGCTGTCGTCATCGGCTTCGTCGTCTTGGGCGTAGTTGGTTTTGGCTTTTTTCTCCACACCAAAAGCGCCCGCGAAGGGCACAAACACCAGCGGGTATTGCAAGCCCTTGCTCTTGTGATAGGTGATGACTTTGACGCACAAGGCGTCGGTTTCTAAGCGCGCCTGTTGGGTGTCGCTATCGTGGTGTGGCGTTTGAATTTGCTCACCCAAGTAACGTACTAAGGCGTGCTCGCCTTGCAAACTTTGCTCGGCGTGTTGCAGCAACTCACCCAGATGCAGCAGGTTGCTCAAGCGCCGTTCGCCGTCGGCTTGTGTCAACACACGTTGCGCGACGTGCTGGCCGTGCAGCCATTGGTGCAGCATGGGCAACACGCCGTGTTGTTGCCACAGCACGTGCCATTGGTGGAACTGGTCGAGCAAGCGCTCCCATGGCGCTTCGTCTTGCGTGGTGGCCAGCACCTCTTGCAAATCAAGCGCCCATAAACGGCTGCCCACCGCGGCGCGGACCCAAGCGGTTTGACGGGGTGACGCCACGGCCCGCAACAGGCGCCACAGGTCGGTGGCCTCGGGCGATTGGTACACGCTGGTGTGGTCAGACAAATACACACTGGGGATGTGGCGGGCACGCAGGGCGCCACGCACGGCGTCGGCTTGCGCTTGGCTGCGCACCAGCACGGCCATATCGCCCGGCGTGGCTGCTTGTGCGTTCAGCAAGTTCGCCATTTGGTCGGCAAACACGGCTGCGGTGTGTTGCAAATAGCTGCTGATCGACACGGTGTCGTTGTCGCCTTCGGGGTGCATCTGCCACACGGTGAACGGGGGTTGTTCTGCGCCGTTGACCACAAGCGGTGCTTGCTGGCCTTGTGCCGACACTTCGACAAACGCAATCTCGCCTTGTGCCGATGCAAACGGTTGCTCGGTTTGCATGAACACATGGTTCACCGCTTTGACCAAGCCCTCGCTGGAGCGGTGGTTGCCCGTGAGGGTGTGCAGTGTGTCGTCTCGTTTTTGCCCATCGTCCGTGTGGGTTTGTGCATCTTCGCGCGCTTGCAAGTACGTGCCCAAGTCTGCGCCACGAAAGCTGTAAATGGCTTGCTTGGGGTCGCCAATCATCACCAGCACATTGGCGTCGGTGCAGGCCTCTGGCGCATAGATGCGGTTGAGCGTGCCGTACTGCCAAGGGTCGGTGTCTTGAAACTCGTCCACCAACGCGACCGGATATTGCTGGCGAATGGCGGTGGCCAATCGGCCGTCGTCTGCCATGACGGCGTGGTGCAGGTTTTGCAGCAGGTCCGAAAAGTCAAACGCGGCGCGTTGCGTTTTGGCTGCCTTGTAGGCCTCGCCCACCGCGTGTGCGGCGTGCAGGGCAATGAGCTTGGTGGTGCTGGGCTCAGCGCCTAGCGATTGGATGTGATCGGCCACGGCGGCGAAGAAGGCAAAGCCTTCGGCCTCGGCCCAGCCTTTGTCTTGCAGCGCTTGGGTGGTGAAGCGCTCCAGCACTTTGCGATCTGCTTTCTCGCCTTGCACGGCCCACGCTTGCAACACCTTGAGCCAGTTGGCAAAGTAGTCAGCGCGCAGACCTTTGATTTTTTTCTGAGCGCCTGCGTCTTGCAGGGCTTGCAACACGGCGTCACTCCAAGCCTCACGCGCAACTTGGGCGGAGGCTTGCACTTGGGCCTGCCACGCCATGTGCGCGGCCACGGCTTCGGAGGGGCTGGTGGTGGGCTCGGGCACTGCGCGTGGCGTGCGCTCTTGCTCGCGCCACATGTCGCTCAAGGTTTTCAGCAGTTGGCTCGGGTCTTGGCCGATGAGCGGGGCGATGTGTTGGAGTGTGTCAGCGGGTAAGGGGTAAAACCATGCGCGCCAATAGTCTTGCACCAGCGTGAGTTTGAGTTCGGCGGCGTTTTCGAGCCGCGTTTGCTCGAACAAGTTTTGGCTCTCTAGCGCGTGTTGCGTGAGCATGCGGCGCGACCAACCGTGGATGGTGTAGATGGCCGCATCGTCCATCCACTCGGCGGCGCAGTTGAGTTGCAGGGCGCAGCGGGGCCACAGGGTTTCATCAAAGCTGTCGCGCAGCTCGACCAAGAATCCATCCACCTTCAAGCGCTCGGGCAGCGGGCGGCCTTGGGCGCTCAGGTCAAAGTAAGTGGCGGCTTGGCTGAGTCGTGTGCGGATGCGCTCGCGCAGTTCAGCGGTGGCGGCATCGGTGAAGGTCATCACCAAAATTTGTGGCGGCAGCAAGGCCTCGGTGCGTTCGTGGCCCAGCACCAAGCGCAGGTACAGCGCGGCGAGGGTCCAGGTTTTGCCAGTGCCTGCGCTGGCTTCGATGACTTGACGGCCTAGCAGCGGTAGCGTGTGGGGGTTGAGCGCTTTCATGCGTGGGCCCCTTGGGTGTCGTCGTCTTCGCTCAGGTGAATGACCTTGGCTGCGCTGTGCATGGGGGCGTACAGGCGCTCGGCCCAAGCGGGCAGGGCGTCGGCCACATCGTCAAAGCGGTTGAACATGCGTTGCAATGCGGGCGAGTCTTGGTATTCGCCGCGCTTTTGGTGGGCGCCATTGAAGGTGGTTTGCGCTTTGCTTAAGGGGTCTTTGCCGTCGCCTTGGCGCGCCATCCAATAGGCGCATGCCGTTTTGGCGGCGATGGGCAAGGGCTGTGCCCAGGCTTCTTGGTAGGCGTTGCAGAGGTCTTGCAGCAGGGCTTGGGCCGCGTCGGCTGCGATGGGTTTGAGTTCGACAGCGGCATCGAAACCAATTTGCACGCTGGTGGTCGGCACGCCGCTGGCACAGGCTGCCAAGTGGTGCAGCCACAGGTGGCCTAGGGTGTCGAGTCGCGCTTGTTGGTTTTCTTTTTTGCCTTCGGTCACGGCCCCTGGGCGCAGGGCGACTTGCAGCCATTGCGTGCTGGCGGTTGGCATGTCTGTGTTGCTGCGCCACAAGGTTTGTCCGTTGGCCCATTCAGCGTTGAGGCGGGTTGGGCCCAGTTGCCAATGGGCCGACTGCACGCCCAGCACATGAGGCCATTTGGGCAGCAGTACGTCGAGCTGGTCACGCAGGGTGCTGCGGTCTTTGAGCAACATGTGTTGCTGCGCTTCACCAAAACCCGCCAAGGCCAGCTGGCCACTCAGTCGCAGTTGGGCAATGGCTTGCTCGGCATCGTCGGCTTGGGCAATGCTTTGGTTGAGTTTGTATTTCTCCAAACCGTTCAGCGAGAAAGGCTCTTCTTGTTCGGCGGCTTCTTCGGGCTTGTCGAGGCGCACACGCAAGCGGTCCACCAAGAACACCTCCACCGGTTGTTTGAGCAGGCGCTGCAAATGTTGCAGCGTGAGTTCGGAGGGGGCGGCGTGGTTGGCCAGCGTGTTGGCTGTTATTGCGCTGGATACGTCAGAAGTTGTGGAGATATTTGCCGAAGATGCTTGTGCAGTTTGTGCGGCAGGTCGTGCGCGTTGCCAATCAGCCGCGTAGGTTTCAAAACCTGTGCCTTGCGTGAAGTACTTGGGCGAGAAAGCTTGCAGCGGCTGCAGCTGGTTGTGGATGTCAAACGCAGGTATGTCTTGGCCGCTGTCTGCGTCTTTGCCGCGCGTCCACACCGCATTGAGGTAGTCCATCAACTGCGCCACCAACACCGAAGGTGGTTTGATTTCGTGGTCTGTCGTGCGGCGGCCTTGCCAGCTGATGTAGAGCTTGTCGCGGGCTGAGAGCAACGCTTCTAAAAACAAATAGCGGTCGTCTTCGCGGCGCGAGCGGTCGCCTGCGCGCCAGTGCGATTGGGTGCTGCCTGCGTGTGCGGCGTCGCTAATCAAATCAAAGTCGCGTGGGGTTTGGCTGCGTGGGTAGTCGCCATCGTTCATGCCCAGCAAGCACACGCACTTAAACGGGATGGAGCGCATGGGCATGAGCGTGGCGAACTGCACGCCACCGCCAAAGAAGCGGCGTTGCATGGCGGGCTGCTGCAGTTGTGCCATCCAGTGTTCGCGCACCACCACCAGTGGCAGCGGGCTGTCGAGGCGGGCCAGTTGGCATTCGGCCAGCCATGTTTCTAGCGGGGCCATGACGCGTTCAATCAAACGCACATCCGCTTCGTCGCTCGGTTTGAAGAACAAAGCCACCAACTGCTGCAACACCGCCACCCATTCGGTGGGCGTGTGTTCTTGGCGCAGTTTGATTAGCGCAATTTGTGTGTGGCGCAGCCATTGCAACAGGCCATCGACCACGCGTGCGTCCAGCCCGCCCACGCCTGCTTGGGGCAGGGTGTCGGCCCAAGGTGAGGCGAGGTCGTCGCTCGCACCCGTGGCGTAGCCCAGCAACAAACGCTCGATGCCAAACAGCCAACTGTTTTGGTTGGCGTCGGCCATGTCGGGCGCAATGCCCCAAGGTTTGCGGTGCGGCGCGTCTAGGCCCCAGCGCACGCCAGCGTCGGCCAGCCAGGTGTCGAGCAGGGCCACATCGTGTTCTTCTAGGCCGAAGCGTTCGCGCACGGCGGCCACTTCAAACAGGCTTTGCCACTCCACGCGTGTCACGCGCAGTTGGGGCAGTTGCAGCAGGGTGTCTAGCGCTTGCACCAGTGGTTCGGTGCGCGGTGTGGTGTCGGCCACGGTGTAGGGCAGGTGGCGCGGGTCATGGGCTTGGGCGTTGTGGGCAAAGCGGCCAAACACCGCGTGGATGTGCGGCGCAAAGTTGGCCATGTCGGGCACCATCACCATGATGTCGGCAGGCTTTAGCGTGGGGTCTGCATCCAGCCACGCCAGCAGTCGGTCGTGCAGCACCTCGACCTCGCGTTGGGCCGAGTGCGTTTGCACAAAGCGCACGCTGGTGTCGTCTGCGGGCACGTTGGTTAAGTGGTTGGGCAGTGGCGCAAGGTTGAGCAGGGACGACTGCAAATGCTCCAGCATCGTGGGCTCGCTGCCTTCGTAGTCGGCTGTGTCTGCGGGGTCGACAAACACATCCACGCGGTTGAACTGGCCTTTGTATTGGTCCACATCGTCAAAGCTATCGAGCAAGTGCAAGTAGTCGCGGCCATGTTTGCCCCATGCGGCCAATAGCGGATGTGTGTCGGTGTGCAGGGTGTATTGGTCGGCCTCGGACAGCGAGCCATCGTCTTGCGGCACGGGCAAACCGGCTTTGTGTGCTTGGCGTTGTTTAGACAACTTAGCCAATGGCACACGGCTTTCCACCACATGGCCCCAGTAGTGCTGACAGGGGTTTTGCACCAGCATGAGCACTTGGCACACGCGGCCCAAAGCGGCCAGCGCCTGCACGGTTTGCATGGGCAGCGACGTCACGCCAAACACCATGATGCGGTGCGGCACGCCCTCAGGGCGTTGGCCACTGCCTTCGTTCAATTCATGCAAGGTGGCCATCTTGGTCATGAAGGCCTCGTGCACTTTGGCGCGTGAGCTAAAGCTGTGTTGCGTCTCCGTGTTTAAAGCGGCTTTCACCTCGGTATCAGCTGCGAGGTCATCTAGCAAATCGCGCCACAGCTCGGGCTGCCAGCTTTGTGAGGCGGGCAGGGGTGTGGTGAATGCGGAAGCGTTTGTGCCTGCTTGTGTGCGCAGTGTGTCTTTGTGATTGGCCCAGTCTTCTAGCCAATCGGCGCGGTAGTTTTGGTAGCCATCCAGCACGTCGGCCAGTTGCGCGGCCAACTGATAAGCGCGGCGGTTCATGGGCGACGGGTCAGCCTCAGCTTGGCCTAGGTAGTTTTTCAGCGGCGCAAAGCTGGGCTTGGCCAACAAACTGGGGAGCAAACGCATGATGCGCCACACCAGTGGCGACTTGTCCAGCGGCATGTGCGCGGGCACATTGCTTGGGCCCAGCACGGCGCGGTAAATCTGCCACAGCTTCGTCGATGGCAGCTCCACCTGCGTGGCCGCGCAAATGCCAAGGTCTTTGGCCAAGGCCAGCTCTAGCCAATGCTTCATGCCGTTGCTTTGCACCAGCAACACCTCGGGCGCGAGCACGGGCAGCGGGTGGTTGCGGATGAACTGCACCGCCAACTCGCGCAGGCCCTCTAGCTGGTTGCTATGAAGCACCATAAAACCGGTGGCGTGGGGGCTAGACATGTGGGGCAGAACAGGCGAAAAAAGGGACTAAATATGTGCGTGAGCCAGTGAGCATACTGGATGGCTGGGCGCAAACTGTGATCCTATCAATCGTCGAAAAATAGACACAATAAAATTCAATTAATTTTTAAAACGAATGCATGACGGTTAATTGACATGCATCTGCCGCAAATTCCCACCCTATTCACCACCGCTATCGCCATCGCCCTAGCCACCAGCGCCTGCACCCCGTCTGAACCCGCCACCAAGCCCGCCACCGAAATGGCCAACCCCGCATCGGTGCACTGCATCAACGCAGGCGGCAAGTTGACCATCCAGCGAACGCAGCAAGGCGAATTTGGCATGTGCCAATTGCCCTCGGGCAAGGTGTGTGAGGAGTGGGCTTTGTTTCGGGGTGAGTGTTTGTGAACCAAGACAAGCTATTTCGCGGCTTGACCCTAGATTAAAAATTGAATTTGAAAGTTTGTATGGACTATTTGATAGGACACAAAAAAGAAAAAATAGAAGATAGGCAAATCACCGCAGACCTTCAGGCTCCTATAAGTTTTGAACGCAAAGAACTAGTGCGTGTGCACGCAGTTAAAAAGTATTTATCGATGTGAATCGCCCCGCATTTCGAGGAGGCCAGTTGGTTTAAGTTAGCACCTCGGTGTTGGCCTTCTCAGCGAGTTGCCGATAGTAGTTGGCCTCAGCCTCGGCAGGTGGAATATACCCAATCGGCTCCAGCAACCTGTGGTGGTTGAACCAAGACACCCATTCAAGAGTTGCCAATTCCACAGACTCCTTCGTTTTCCAAGGCGCACGGCGGTGAATCAACT